>CBDURV010000651.1:0-2389 GCA_965369495.1 uncultured bacterium | reverse complement strand
TGGACTGGTACTGGTGGCTCCCGCTAATTTTCGTGACCGGCTGGATTCTCGGCTACGTGCACTTCCGCGACTCGCTCCACCGCAAGCACCCCGACCTGCATGCGGAGTGGTTGAAGCGAGTGGAAGAGCGGCGCGAGAAGAAGCGCGAAAAGGACGCATCCTGATGTCCCGCAAGCACTTGGGGCTGCTGGCCTGCGGCGTTCTGCTGCTGTTCGGGGCGTGCCGTTCCGCGCCCGCGCCCGAGGAGGCCCCGACCGCCAGCCGCGCCGAAGTCACGATCGCGCTTTACTCGCAACTTCAGATGGTTCTCGAGCGCCACAACACGCTCTCGGAGAATGTCGATCCGGCGGCCCAGGCGGAGCGCGAGCAGCTCGTACGGCTCGCCGCCGAAATCGCCGTCCGCATCGTGCGCGTCGATCCCGACGCCGATGTCGCCCAGCTCGTGGACCGCATGGAGATGCTGCGCTAGAGGCCTACGACCGTTCAAAGCGCTGCGTCTTGGCGTTCCAGGCATAGCGCTTCTCGTTCGCATGCCAATACGCCCGAATCGGAACGAGCATGATCTTGCGCTCGTCCGGCCGCGCCTTGGGGTCGAACAGCAGCGGCTTGTAGAGCAGCACGGTGAGCAGATCGAATGCGGTCTGCCGCACCGTGAGATCGGGGTCGGCCAGACGGCCGATCAGGAACTCGATGCACGCGCCACCCGCCGTTCCGAAAAGCGGTCTGAGCGGAATGCGTTTGGCCACGTCCGAGAGCAGATACGCCTCGAACGCGACCTTGAGATTGCGATCGGTCACGGGATCGGGAAAGCGCGCACCACGCGCCGTCGTAGCTGCCTTGCGGGGACGGCGCGGCGTGATTACGTAGCGCGTCGCGCGCGTCAAGAAGAGCAGGGCAAGCGAGGTCGAGTAGGCGTTGCTGGGGGTCACGGTCGGTTTGCCCCGCGGCGTCCGAAAGCCGGAAGGGCCCCATCCACCGTCTTTGCTCTGGCGCTCCACGATCACGCGGGCGCCGGGCACATACCAACCCGCGGGATCGGCATCCATAATCGTGCCCGCGCGCTCCAGCCCATACGCAAAATAGAGCATGCCATACGGGCGAGTGCTTCGAAGCTGATGCCACCCGCGACGCGCCGCACTCGTGTCACGCGCCTTGGCGAGGGGATCGCGGCCTTTCGCGAGCGCCGCGGTGGAAACGACGATGCCGAAGAGGCCGGCGGCGGTCATCGTCGGCGAAGCATGTGCCGATCCGGCGTGATACCCCCAGCCCCCTTCCTTTGTCTGCCCGTCCCGGAACAAACGCTGGACGCGCTTCCAAGTGCGCTTGGGCACCTTGAAGCCCGCACGCATTTCCGCCATCCAGAGCGCCATGACCGCGAACTGGGTGTTGGAGATGTCGCCCGGTCGCTTACGCGTGGAGAGGCCGTAGGTCCACGTCCCGTCCGCGTTCTGGCCGTTCGCGATACGCGTCGCGAGACGGTGAATGGCAGCCTTGTGCGCCTCCGCGTCGATACGGGCGAGCGCGAGCAGCAGGAGCGACGACGCATACGTCGCGTAGTCGGCATCGGACCTGTACGCGCCGCCATGCGTTTGCGTCCAATGAATGCCGCGCTGGATGTGCTCGTTCGATGACGGCACCCCGGAGGCCGCCAGCGCATAGAGCGCAATCGCCGTCGTGCCACCCCGGTACTGCGCGCGGTTGCCGTAGCTCCAACTGCCGTCCCGCTCCTGCGTGCGCTGCAGGTAGACGGCTCCCTTTCGAATCGCGCCGTTGATGGCCGCACGCAACTTCGGATCGGTGACCGAGGCCGCCTCTTCCGCGTCGCCCGCCCAGACCGGTGCCACGAACAGAACCAATAGCGCCAACCAACGCACGATCTAAGTAACGTACGCCAACCGCCCGTCGCCGCGCCACACTCATCTGCGCAGGCCGCAGCGCAACCAGTCGCCCCAATCCGTTTCACCTCAGTCACTTACGGCGGGCCAGACGCTCCCCTGGGGAGCCGTTAGTGCCAGTTTAGGTGGGGGGCGCGGTTGCGGACTAGCCAGTCCCAGAGCAGGCCGCTGTAGGTGCGGACGCGCATGGGGTGGCGCTCGAAGATGGGCCGCAGCTCGGCGTGCAGCTCCGCTAGGCGGTAGCAGGGAACACCGGGGAAGTAGTGGTGCTCCATGTGGTAGTTGGACCAGACGAAGAGAAAACTCCAGATCGGGTTGGTCTTGACCAGCGTGCCCCACGCCGCGGGGTCGCTGGGTTCGATGTCGTAGTGCTGGCCCAGCCGATTGATCGTGAACGCCACCGGAAACACGAAGAAGATCGGCACGACGTAGAGCTTGAGCAGCATCGGCCAACCCCACGCCCAGGCGATCAACGCCATCGCGCCGAAGTGCGC
>CBDURV010000650.1:0-2400 GCA_965369495.1 uncultured bacterium | reverse complement strand
GCTCCGCCGTCTCGTCGAGATGGCTCGCAAAGCTGATGATCGTGCCCGCCTTGATTCCCGCGGACAGGTCGTAGGCGGGGTTGCATCCGGCGACCAGAAGCACGTCCGCTTCCAGCTCCGGCTTGCCGCCCTGACGCTGGTAGGAGAGGCGATCGGTCGCCAGCGTGCTGCCGTAGTTGCCTAACAGCAGGTTGGTCTGCGCGACCAGGCGCTGCGCGTCGGCATCGTCGATGCCGCAGACGAGCAGCGTGGTTCCGCGCGGCGCCTCCACGAGGCTCTTCGCAAGCGTCTCGATTTCCGGCGCGGGCTTGATCGAGAAGGGCAGCGGCTTGGAAAGACGCGTCCCGACGGCACTCGCGAGTTGCGCGATTGCCTCGATCAACTGCGCCGGCGTGCGCGCATAACGCTTGTCGGCGTTCGAGCCGGTCAGCGACATGCGTGCCTCGAAGTGCACGTGGTGCGAGTGCGCGCCCTCGTCCGGCGAACGTCCGGCGCCGTAGTCGCGCGTGAACTCCACCGGCGAGATCCAGGTGCCGAGGAAATCGGCGTCGAAGGCGACGATGATCTGCGCCTTGTCGAAGCGCGGACGCGGCAGCGCGCGGCGTCCGAACATCCCCTCGTGCACATCCAGCATCGCCGCGGCGGAGAGCACGTCGTACTGCACGTGCTTGAAGTCGGCAAAGCGCTTGCCGAAGCGTTCGATGGCGGCGAGCACGGTCGGGCTGTTGATCGTGCCCGTCAGGAATCGCACCTTGCGCGCCTTGTCGAGTTGCCCGCGCACCGCCTCGTCGATCTGCTTCCAGCCTGTGCGCTCCCCCATCGCCAGCGGCTGGCCCAGGCGCTCGGAGTCGTAGAGCGACAGCACGCCCGCCTGGCCGACGGCGCAGAGGCCGCCCTTGGAAACCGGGTGTTCCGGATTGCCTTCCAGCTTGACCGGACTGCCTTCGCGACTGCGCGCCAAAACGCCGCAACCGGCCGGACAGCCGTCGCACAACGACGAGTACCAGCTGGAAACGCCGGGTATGCGCTCCTCCGCGGGCACCAGCAGCGGGATGGCCTTCGACTCGATCCCGCGCGAGCAGGCGGCCAGCAGGCCGAACCCGGAGAGCTTGAGAAACGAGCGGCGTTGATCGATGGTCATTGGTGACACGCTCCGCAATCGAGAGTGGCGTTGTTGTCGCGGTGGCAGTTGATGCACCAGCCCATGAGCAGCGTCGATTCCTGGCGCATGCGCTCCATCGACTCGACCGGCCCGTGACAGGTCTGGCAGGAAACGTCGGCGGCAACGTGCGAACGGTGGTCGAACGCGACGAAGTCGGGAACGCGGTGCACGCGCACCCACTCGATCGGGGTGGGTGTCAGGGAGGGGTCGCGCTTGCGTTCGTCGTTGAGGCCCAGCGCGCGGTAGAGCTTGCGCAACTCGGGCGCGATGATCTGACGCGGCTTGCGCTCTTCCGCCTTCGCCAGTTCGTCTTCGGCCAGGATGGCGACGCGCGAGGCGGTCACCGTCTGGTGGCAGTTCATGCAGACGCCTGCGGAGGGGATGCCGGCGTGACGCCCCTTTTCCGCGCCAGTGTGGCAGTAGGAGCAGTCCACGCCCATCTCGCCGGCGTGCAGCCGATGCGAGTAGGCGATCGGCTGCGTGGGAGCATATCCCTGGTGGTCGCCCGGCAGGTGCATGTCGCTCACCCGCGTACCCAGTGAGATGAGCACCAGCACCAGGCCGCAGGCGAGCGTGATGGTCCGAATCGTGTCGCGCGGCATCAGCAGGGAATCTCCGCGTTCTTGCGCGCGTAGAACCACCAGTTCACGAGCAGGCAGCTCGCGTAGTAGCCGGCGAATCCGTAGAGCGCGTACTCGGGATGGCCCGCCTTGATCTGCGAGCCGAAGACCTTGGGAATCAGGAAGGCGCCGTAGGCGGCGATGGCGGACGTCCAACCGAGCACCGGCCCGGCCTGCTCCTTCTTGAAGATGATCGGGATCATGCGGAACGTGGAGCCGTTGCCGATGCCGGTCGTCGCGAAGAGCAGGATGAACAGGCCCAGGAAGGGCATGAAGTACTGCTCGGGCGTCGTCGAGGTGTTGGCGAGCGAAACGTAGTAGCCGGCGCCGATGGTCGCGGCGACCATGACGTAGGTATCCCACTGCGTGACACGCGCGCCGCCCCACTTGTCGGAGAGCCAGCCGCCGATGGGCCGGATGAGGGCGCCGACGGCCGCGCCGATCCAGATGTAGTGGGATGCGATCGGCGCGTTGGGGTTGAGGATCGACTCGGCGAGCTGGTTGCCGTTCGCGTCGATGCGAATCACGCCGAAGACGTCGTCGATCAGCTTGGGGAACGCGTTGGCGTAGCCGATGAACGAGCCGAAGGTCATCGTGTAGAGCCACGTCATGACCCAG
>CBDURV010000649.1:0-2432 GCA_965369495.1 uncultured bacterium | reverse complement strand
CGTCGAGCACGACGTCGATGCGGTCCGACGGACCCGCCAACGGAATCCAGAGCCCCACACGCGCGTAACCATCCTGCTCCACGTTCATCCACGCCCCGTCGCAACGCGGCAGTGTCGCAAGCGTGACCTCCCCCGCCGTGTCCGTGAGCGCTTCGCGCAAAAAGCTCGGATTGTCGTTGGTCCAATCGCCGTCGATGGCGACACGCGCCCCGCGCAGCGGAACATGACTGTGATTCATCACCCGCACGCGGATCGACACGCCGCGGGTCAATACGACACGAAGCCGCTCGCCCGCCTGAATCATGGATGCCTCGAACGGCGCAAATCCCTCGGCGGTGATCCGCACGTGGACCACGTCTCCCCACGCGAGTCGAACAGCGAACGAACCGTCCGGTCTCGACGTGGACGACGGTCCCGGCGCGCCACGGGCGAACGGATTCTCGACGGCCCAGCGCAGCGCGCGCAACGGGTATCGGAACACGCGCACGAGCGCCCCCACGACCGGCGCGCCACGCTCATCGACAACCACGCCGAACACATCGCGGTCGCGGTCCGCGGGCGGCACCTGCACGGCCTCGGTGTGCGCAGCGCCGTCCGGGTTCGGCCGCGCAGCGGCAAGGCGGCCGGCGCCCCCGGAGCGAGAAGCAGGTTCGTTTCCGTGGCGCGTTGCCGTCAACACGAACACAAGGCCGGCACACGCCGCCAATAGGGCCAGCGCCGCAATCTTCGTCTTGGCTGTCATGGTCAGGACTCCTTTCATGGCGGAGCCCGGAATGCCTGTTGCTGAGGCCGGCGGGCGGGGACCTGCCGCCAGCGCAACGAGGGTCACGCACCACGCGCTCCGATCGCCGCCGTGCTCATCGTCCAAGCGCGCCCGCACCTGTGCCAGCGCGCGCTGGAGGCGCGTGCGAACGGTGTTGAGCGGAAGCTCGAGACGCGCTGCAATCTCCCGCGCGCTGAGATCCTGAAAGTAACGCAGGAGCAACGCGTGCCGGTACGGCTCATCAAGCGCGAGCACGATGGTCACCACCTGGCGGTGCAACTCGACGCGCGCGGCCATCTCCGCGGGGGACGGAGGCGCGTCGGCGGGCAGGGCACGCTGTTCGTGCCGCGCGCGGCGTCCCTCGCTGCGCTGCAACATGCGCGCCGCGTTACGCGCGACCGTCGCGAGCCAGCCGCGCACATTCGAGGAACCGTCCCGGGGCGGGCGGCGCAACGCAGCCAGGTAGGTCTCCTGGACGATGTCATCCGCCGTGGTATCGCCAGCCACCAGCCGTTCGGCCATGCGCTTGACGAAATCGGCGTGCGCCAACAGCGCCTCGGGGTCATTCGGCATTCCGGAGTCCATTTTCACCCCATCAATGCCGGCAGCGCACGCTCGGACTCAAGATCCCGCAGCTCGTCGTCCGGACGGGCTCGCATCTGCACACCGAAGAGTGCAACTCACGCGCGCAAACTGCACCCTCGACACGACTTACGAGCAGCGACCCACTCTCTCAGAGAGTGGTTCGCCTAGAGAATCTGCGCGAACATCTTGGCGTAGCGGGCTTTGAAGCGGAACCAGGCCGACTGCGCGTCCAGATCGAACTTGGGGAGTTCCTTGCTGAGCGCGAAGTCGGACTCGAGCATCGTTTCGACCTGGCTCGCGAACTCGCGGTCCGAGACGAGCAGCATCATCTCGAAATTGAGGCGGAACGAGCGGTTGTCGAAGTTGGCCGTGCCGACCGCGGCGAAGTCGTCGTCGATCAGGATCGCCTTCTGGTGCATGAAGCCCGGCTGGTAGCGGAAGATCCGGACGCCGGCTTTCTGCGCCGTGCCGAAAAACGACCACGCCGCGTGCCACACGAGCCAATGGTCCTTCTTCTCGGGAATCAGGAAGCGCACGTCCACCCCGCGAATCGCCGCCAACTGCATGGCCGCCATCGTCTGGCTATCGGGAATGAAGTACGGCGACGCGATCCAGCAGCGTTCACGCGCCTCCTGCAACGCCTTGACGAACATGAGGTCGCACGACTCGAGCGGGTCGGCGGGTCCCGTCGGCAACACGAGTGCCGTCTGGTCGGAGTCGGGAGCGGGCACGGGATCCCAGCGAAGATCGGGCGCGTCGCCCGTGGCCCAGTGCCAGTCCTCGATCCACGCCAGCTGAATCGCCGCGACCGCCGGCCCCCACACGCGCACATGCGTGTCGCGCCAGTTGCCGAATTTCCTGCTCTTGCCCATGTACGCGTCGCCGACGTTGAGACCGCCGATGCAAGCCACCTTGCCGTCCACCAATACCACTTTGCGGTGGTTGCGGAAGTTCACGCGGAACGCGTAGCGGATACCGCGTTGCGGCCGGAAGTTCGCAATCTCGATGCCCGCCGCCTCGAAGCGCTTAAACATCTTGCGCGGGCGCGGCCGGCAGCCGAACTCGTCCCACAGCACGTAGACGC
>CBDURV010000648.1:0-2443 GCA_965369495.1 uncultured bacterium | reverse complement strand
TGTCGATCCCGCGCGAGAACTCGAAGTTCGTCAAGGCGCTGGTGCTGGGCGGCATGGCGGCGACGACTTCGATCGAGGCGTTCAACGCGCAGTCGGAACGCTCGCTGCTCTTTTTCGGTCGCGAGGGCAACACCGCCTCGTTCATCGATGTCGAGTCGAGCATTACGGAGGCGATGGCGATCGACGCGGTCATGCAAGGTGTCGATGCCAAGCGCCTTGTGCGCGTCAAGTCGCAGCGCGGTTGGCAAAAGAGCTGCCCGCTGCCCGAGCCGAAGTGGGACTTCACGGCGTCGCAGTTCATGGCGGGCAAGATCGACCCGGGGCTCAACGCGCTGATCTTTTGCGCGGGCGGCGTCAACAACACGACCGAGATGATGAAGCCTTGGCCCCAAAGCCTGAACGTGCAACCGGGCCTCGTCGCGGCGGTGTCGGTGAGCAACGGCAAGGACTTCGCCGGCTCGCTGCTAAAGCGCGGGGCGACGACGATGATCGTTAATCTCCATCACCCGCAAAACGCGCGGCTGCACGCCTGGTTCAGCGTCTTCCGCCAACTGGTCGGCGGCGCCACCGTCTGCGAAGCGATGCTGACCAGCGGCGGCTCGGAGCGCGGCGGCTACATCACCGGCAGCATCTGGGGCGATCCGCTCTACGCGCCCTTTGGCAAAAACAAGAAGAAGGACCTCTGGTTCACGGGCGGGGAGTAGCCTGCGACTACCGCAGCTTGTTGATGATTGCGGGCAGGCTCTTGGGTAGGTCGGGACCCAACTCGATGGGGATACACGATTCGATTTTGAAACTCTCGCCCGGCAAGTGAAGCAGAATCACCGTGCGCCAGCGACCGCGTGCGACGCCCACCGCGAACATGCGCATCGCATTGCGCTCGGGCGCGAACGCGATCGTCAACTCGGCGGCCTCGTTTTTCGTGATACGGACCTCGTGCTCCTCGAGAATCGTTCGCACCGCGTCCTTGTGTTCAGCGGGAAACGCCTCGTCCCCGAACCCGAGCAGCCGCACGCGCACGGTTAGCTTCTGGCGGTCGAACTCGCTGACCCGCGCACGCATGTTCGCGAGGTCGACTTGCACTGCCTCCAGCGCCGCGTGAGCAATCGTGCCCTCCGTCCTGCGCAGTCCCAGGAGCAGATGTTCGCTTCCGATGTAGTCGAGTCCTGCCGAGCTTGCCTCTTCGTACGCAGCTTCGAGCACGCGCTTGGCAGCGGGCGGGAAGGGGAGTTGGCCCAACTTTACCTTCGCAGTACCGGGCCGCATCCGGCTTTCGACGGAATCTCGTAGCGCCGTGCGATCGATGTGGGCGTGGTCGAGCAGGTCCCACGCGCCGCAGTCCTCCACCTTCAATAGGCCGAGCAGCATGTGTTCCGGGCCGATGTAGTCGTTTTTGAATCGCTGCGCCGACCGCCAAGAGAATTCCATCGCCTTGCGCGCGCTATCGGTGAATCGGTCGAACATTCCGAGATTCATCGTCGCAGAAAAACTCCCGGTCCCGCCATCGCGAATGTGTGAGACTGGATCGCGCGGGATATCAGACAGGCTCTCTGGGGATGGGGTTCCCCGCGCCCCTCCCCAACTATTGCTGCTTTGACGCAAATCGGTTCGTATCGGCTGCTCGACGAGATCGGTTCGGGCGGTATGGGCACCGTCTACCGGGCGACCGCGGCGGACGGGGCCATCGTCGCGCTCAAGGTGATCCATTCGCACCTTGTCGGGAAGGCGGGTTTTCGCGCCCGGTTCACGCGCGAGGTGGAGGCGGGCCGCCGCATCCGCGACGAGAACGTGGTCGCCACGCTCGGCGCGGGCGAGGTCGATGCGGACGGCAAGCCGACGCTCTTCCTCGCCATGGAGTTCGTCGAGGGGCAGACGCTGCGCGAATTGCTCGACGAACTCGGCACCGTTCCCGAGGACCTCTGCCTGCACATCGGGCGCGAGGTGGCGCGTGCGCTCGTCGCCATTCACGCGGCGGGGGTGTTGCACCGCGACATCAAACCGGAGAACGTGCTCATCACGCCCGACTCGCGCATCAAGGTCATGGACCTCGGCGTGGCGCTGATTGCCGACGAGTCGATTCGGCTTTCGCGTTCGGGCGTGTTCGTCGGTTCGGTGCTCTACGCGGCGCCGGAGCGGTTTGCCGATCTCGCGGCGGATGCGCGCGCCGATCTCTACAACCTCGGCCTGCTGCTCTATGAACTCGCGACGGGCCAGCACCCGTTCATGGCCGATGACATGGGCACGGTTATCAAGAAGCAACTCAACGAGCGCCCGCGTCCACCCGCGGATCTCAATCCGCAGCTCTCGCCGTTCTTCGAGGAGGTCGTGCTCAACCTGGTGAGCAAGGACCGCGAGCGCCGAATGGCCGGGGCGGCCGAGTTGCTGTGCGTGCTCGAACAAAAGGAGCAGTCGGAGTGGTGGCACCGCCGCGCCCGCGAACTGC
>CBDURV010000647.1:0-2477 GCA_965369495.1 uncultured bacterium | reverse complement strand
TCTGTCTGAAAACCCCATCTGGATTCGACCGGCTGCGGCTGCACCTCGCTTCGCGCCGCCTCCTTGCGGTAAGAACATGAGATACAGCTGCGTCGGCGCCGCTTCGCGAGGCTTGTCCTCGCGCGGTCTCGGTCCGACGATGGACTTCTCAGACAGAGCCTAGAGCTCGTAGCCCTCGGCGATGCACGCGGCTCTGAAGTCGCAGTATTCGCAGGCGTCGCCGGGGGTGGGCGTGAACGCGCCACCGCGGTGCGCATCGCGGAAGGCTGCGATCAGCGGATCCAGTTCGATCGGCTGCACTTCGTGGACTTCCTTGGCATCGACGTAGACGAGATGCGCGACGTCGGGGCAGGGGAGATCGAGGGCTCTGAGTGCGCCGAGGTAGATGGCGACTTGGAGCGCGTACTCGTCTGGCTTCGCCTTGCGCGAGGTCTTGTAGTCGAGCAGCAGCGGCACGTCTCGCGTGTAGAGGTCGATGGAACCGCGCACGGGCAGGTCGCCTAGGCGCACCAGGAAGTCCATTTCGGGGGCTAAGTGTTTGCCCTGTAGCTGCTGCGCGATGGGTTGTTGCGCCAACCACTCCGACCATCCGACGATCTTCTCTACGTCCTTGTCGCGCGCTTCGGGGAAGTGGGCGCGAATCTGGTCGGCGGTGGGGACCTGGCCGGGACCGATTTCTGCGATGACTTTGTGGAAGACGGTTCCCAACAGTCTTCTGGGGTGTTCGTCGTCGTCGGGTTTTTCGCCGCCCTCACCGGTGTATTGGGGCGCATCGTCGATTTCGATGCCCAGCATGCGCCTTAGCCGATACCGGCGCGGGCAGCGGTCGAACTCGACCAGGTCGGCCACCGCCGCGATGTAGGGCAGATCGTCCACCTCGGGCGGTTCGTAGCTGGCCACCTGCTCCAGCACCGCATCGGCCGCATCCTGGTCGCGCGGCAGATCGTGGTGCAGCGCGCCCGCCCTGCGCAGCGACGCGCGCACCGAGCGCAGCATGCCGGGCGCACGCGTGGCTGTTCGGACCTCGCTTGCGTCGTACACGGCGACACCCTCGGGCGGATCGGCGCGCAGCGACTCCAGCGACTTGTTGCCGGTCTGCGACGCACGCGGCCAACTCAGGATCAGGTGCTGCTCCGCGCGCGTCATGGCGACGTACCAGAGGCGCCGTTCCTCCGCGCGGCCTTGCTCCTTCTCCCACTCCTTGAGCGCGTCCATGCCGGGCGGCACGAAGTTGCTGCCGACATCGTTGCGCAGCGCGAAACCGAACTTCCCGCTCGGCTGCATGATCGCGCCCCCGCCGCCCCTGCTGCGTTCGGTCAACTCCGCCACGACGACGCAGGGGAACTCCAGCCCCTTGCTCGCGTGCACAGTCATGATCTGCACCGCATCGTCGTCCTCGGACGTGATCGGCGCCTCGCTCTCGCGCACCTCGCGGTCGCGGAATTCCAGCAACCCGCGCGCGAACTCGCCGGGCGAAAGCGTCGTGGCGCGCGCCTGGCGCAGCACCTTCTTCAGATTCGCATGGCGGCGTCGGCCGTCGTTTTCCAGCAGCAGCAGATCCGCGAAACGCGTTTCGTCCAAGATCGTTTCGACCAGCGCACCGGTCGGCAAGCGGCCTGCCAGTTCGCGCCACTGCTCGAACCGTTCGGCGAACTGCCGCAATCGCTCTTGCCGTTCGGGCGGAATCGGGTCGCGGGGCGTGCGCAGCATCCACGGCTCGTCGCCGGTCAGGTGCAGCAGATCCGCCTCGGGCACGCCGCACAGCAGCGACGTGAGTACGCCGACCGCCTTGTAGCCGTCATACGGATCCTCGAGCAGCAACAACAGGTTGGCGAGATCCACCACCTCGCGCGCCGAGTAGTAGCCGCGCCCCTTGACCACAACGTACGGGATGCCCTGATCGACCAGCGCGCGCTCGTAGATCGCCAAGGCACTCATGCGCGGCATCAACACCGCGCAGTCGCCGTACGCAAACTGCTTGGCATCGACCAACTCGCGCAGGCGAATCGCCAGCGCCTCGGCCGTCTTGCGGCGCGCGGGCGACGTGAGCGCGCCTTCGGCCGAAACGATCTCGACCGACGGCGCGCTCTTTTCCTCCCACTTCTTTTCGACGCGCAGGTCGCGCGCTTCGACGCCCGTCTGCTTGAAAAGCCGCTGGAAGGTGGCGTTGACGAACTCGACGACTTCGGGCCGCGAGCGGAACGATTCGCTCAGCGGATACTCCGTCGCCTGTTCGCGCATCTCGACGAAAATACGCGCGTCGGCATAGCGGAAGCGGTAGATGGACTGTTTCTCGTCGCCCACGCCGAATCGATTGCAGTGTTCGGCCAACGCGTCGAGCAGCGCCTGCTGAATGCGACTCGTGTCCTGATACTCGTCCACGAGCAGGTGGTCGTAGTCGGCGGCGACCGCCGCCCCCACCTCCGACGTGAGCAGCTTCAGCCCGAGGTGCTCGACATCGGCAAAGTCGAGCAGCC
>CBDURV010000646.1:0-2477 GCA_965369495.1 uncultured bacterium | reverse complement strand
ACGGCAAGACCGAACTCCTTACCGGTCGCAAGGCGCACCAACTCGCGATGACGCTTCGCCGCGACCATCGCCGCGAGACGGACCGAGACGGCGTCGTCCTTGAGCAGCGGGCGCAGCTTCGTCGGCGATAGCGTGTGGCGCAGCGCCCACGCCGCCGCCGCCCGCACCGCGTCGTCCTCGTCACCCAAACGCTCGAAGAGTTTGCTCTCCGGCACCGAAACGTCGAGCGCCTCGATGGCGGCGGCGCGCACCACGGCGACCGGATCGTCCACCATCGACAACGGCGTGCGCGGACCGAGCGCGATCACGCTCCACAGCCGTGCGTCCCATTCCGGAGACTGGGAGGCGCGCCCCAAAAGCGCCAGGTCCCCCTCCCGCAGCGCGCGCTCCATGCCCTCGTAGCGCAGGAACGGCGTCGGCCCGAGCAGCAGGCGCTCCGTTTCGGGAGAGAGCAGCAGAAGGAGCGAGCAGAGAACATACATGGCGGTAAGATCGTGGATCGCGGTTGGGCCGCGAAGCCCACGTATGTTACGCGTGCGGAGGGCCGGAGGAATTCGATGATTGATCGCTGGTTCGCCATGCTCCTATTCGCGTCGCTCGTCGCCTGCGGCGGCGGCGGCGCCTCGGATGCCGGGCCCGCGTTGCAGGAAGCCGAGCCGGATTCGGATCCGGTTCCCGCGGCCCTCCCCATTCCCCAGCAACCGGCCATCGACGCCGAAGTGATCGGTTTCCCCGGCGACCCCGTTCCCGGGCTCAAGGCGGTCTACGTGGCGACGCTGCTGGGCTGGATCGCGCCCGACGGCGATGTCATCTTCGAAGCGGTCATCGACTGGGATGCGACGCGCAAGCTGGGCTGCGGCATTCTGCGCCGCAGGGCGGATGGAACCGTTCACACGCTACTCATGCAGGAACAAGTGCTCGCCGGGACCGGCGGCGGCCGTGTGCTCCATCCGCGTCTGCCGCTCGAGGCGCGCGGCGACACGATCGTCATGGTCGCCGACGTCGAGGGCGGCAACATCACCCACGGCCTCTTCGCCGTGCCGCGCGAGGGCGGTTCGCCGCGCTTGCTGGCATCGGAGGAGACGGGCGTCTTCGTCAGCGCCACCATCACCGACGATGGCTCGGTCATCGCGGAGGTCGCGCGCCCCGAGGGCCGGGCGATTATCTACATCGCGCCGGAGGCGGCGCCCGTGACAATCTGCGAAGGCTGCGACGAGGGCTACTCGACCGACGGCACCTGCGTCGTGATTCGGCGCGACGACGCCGCGTGGCTGGTCGAGTTCGACGGCTCCGAAGAGCGCATCGCGGGCATTGGCGATCCGGCGCCGCTCACGAGTGGAACCGTAACCGGCGTGCGTGGCGCGTGGATCAACGAGGCGGGCGCGTTCGTGCTGCATCTCAACACCGATGTCGAGACGCGGCCCGATCTGCTCGTGCGCCTGCCGGGCGAAGGGGGCGCGCCGCAGGTGCTCGCCGTCTGCGGAGAGCCGGCGCCGGGACTCGACGGAACGGTCGGTGAAATCTTCGTCGCCGCCGGCCGCAGCGAGGACGTCGTGTTCGGTGCGACCCTCGAAAACAGCAGCCAGGCGTCGAGCGCCATTTTCTGCGCGCGGCCCAACGCGGCGACGGTGACGCTGGTCGCATCGGGCGATCGCGTTGACGGCACGCCGATCGCGGTGCTGCAGACCGACATCGTTGCGGACCAAAACGGCCACGTCGCATTCGGCGCGGCGGTCTTCGACGAGGGTCTGGTCGTCGCGCACGGCGTATTCCGCGTCTCCCCTGGCCGAGCGCCCGAGCGCGTGGTCACGAACGACGCGCTGGTTACTGCAACTGGCGGGGCGCAACTGCGCAGCTTCCTCTATCCCCTGCGCGACGGCATCGACGTGGCGGCGGACGGAGCCACGCTGGTGCATGCGGGACTTGTCGAGGCGCGCCGACCCACTGCAACGCTGGGTGCGCTATTGTTGGTGCGATGACGGAAGAGGAACTGGCCGCGGCACTGGTCGAACTGCCCGGTTGGCAGCAGGGCAGAGGCTGCATTCTCAAGGTGTTCGACTTCGCCGATTTCGCCGCGTCGATGCGTTTCGTGCACCGGATCGCCGATCTCGCCGAAGCGCGCAATCACCATCCCGAAATCCTGATCGAGTTCAATCGCGTCACGCTCACGCTTCATTCGCATGACGTCAATGCGATCACCAAACGCGACATCGGATACGCCAAGGCGATCGAGTCCTAGTTCCGCGAACGGCTTAGGGCTTTGAGCTTTGGGCTTTGGGGCTCGAACTCGAGTGGCCGTTCGCGAGCGGCCAGCTCACGCGGACCCTGCCGAACCTACGGCGAGCGGCTGGTCTGGTCGCGACTCAAAGCTCTAAGCCCAAGGCTCAAAGCCGTCCGCGAGCGAGCTATCCCATCAACCCCATCGCCCGCGCACCGAAAAACATGATGCCCGCACCAGTGAGATCATTGGCGGTCTG
>CBDURV010000645.1:0-2482 GCA_965369495.1 uncultured bacterium | reverse complement strand
GGCATACTGACGGTGCGTCAGCAACGTCGGCAGCAATGCGGCTCGCACGGTCTCGGTCCGACGATGGGATTCTCAGACAGAACCTAAGCGACCTTCTCATATGTCCCAGCCGCGACTCCAAATCACCGTCACCCAGGGCCCCGATCAAGGCAAGAAGCTGCTTCTTGAGCCTGGAAAGACCTATCGCATCGGCTGCGGGTCGGAGGACGATCTCGTTCTCACCGACCCGATGGTCCTTAAGGGACACTGCTCCCTGGAGATCACGGCTGACGGCGTGGTGCTGCGCAATCACACCGCCAGCGCCGGAACGTTTATTGGCGAAAAGAAGATCGCGCAGGCGCGGATTCCCGCCAAGGCGACCTTCAGGATCGGCGATTCCGCCATCAGCCTGCGCCCCGTCGCGGTGCAGAAGCCTGCGGCCAAGAGCACGCAGAAGCCCGCAACAACGTCAGGTGCGGCGTCGAATGGACCCCGCCGCGGCGGTCCCAACGACCCGCTCGTGGGCAAGATCGTCGGCGGCTACAAGCTGCTGGAGGTCGTCGGCCGCGGCGGCATGGGAACCGTCTACCGCGCCGTGCAGCTTTCGTTGCAGCGCGAAGTCGCGCTCAAGGTGCTGGCGCGCAAGTACTCGCGCGACAAGAACTTCCGCGACCTCTTCATCAACGAGGCGCAGGCGGCGGCGCAACTCGTCCATCCCAACATCGTGCAGGTCTACGACGCGGGCATCGAGGGCGACGTCTCCTACTTCTCGATGGAGTTCATCAGCCAGGGTTCCGTCGAGGAGATCCTGAAGCGCGACAAGCAGATCCCGTGGCAGGAGGCGATTCTGCTCGTGCTGGAGGCCGCGCACGGTCTCGAGTACGCCGAAGGCAAGCGCATCGTCCACCGCGACATCAAGCCGGACAACTTGATGCTGAACGAGGACGGGCGCATCAAGATCGCCGACCTCGGTCTCGCCAAACAGGGCGAGGGCGGTGCCGACCAGGGCATCATCGGCACGCCCCACTTCATTCCCCCCGAGCAGGCGCTCGGCAAGAACGTCGATACGCGCGCCGACATCTACAGCCTTGGCGCGACGTTTTTCCGCATGATCACCGGTCGCACGCTCTTTACGGGCAAGACGGCCAAGGAGATCGTGCTCAAGCACATCAAGGAGCCTGCGCCCGCGGCGAGCAGCGTCGTCAAGGATGTTCCGGACGAGCTCGACGCCGTCATGGCCAAGATGCTCGCCAAGAACCCGGACGCGCGCTTCGCCAGCGCCAGCGACCTGGTGGTGGCGCTCGAGACGATCTGCGCGCACCACGGCATCAAGGGCGCGGTCATCAAGAGGGGCGTCAGCAAAAAGGTGCTGGTGCCGCTGGTTGTGCTGCTCGTGGGAGCGGCGGTTGCCCTCTACTTCGCTGCGACACGCGACCGCGAGACCGTCGACATTACCGACTACGGAGCCATCGAGGCGGCCAAGAAGGAGCAGGAGAGGCTCAAAGCCAAAAACGCCGCCGCCGACCGTGAGCTGCGCCGCGGCAAGATCGAACGGGAGCTGGGCGATCTCAAGTTCGATTTCGTGAATGCGGGCGGCAAGAACGGCGTCCTGGGCCACCGCGATGAACTCGACGGGCAGGAAGACGCGCGTGCCCGCATGTGGCTTGGATACGCCGTCAGGTTCGAGGCGTTCGCGAAGCGTCCGGACGTGATCGAACTGAGCGACGACGACAACTGGAACAAGACCGCGGAGGAGTTCGCCGCGGACATTCGCAAGACGGTCGAGGAGGTCAAACAGACCTCGCAGGACAAACAGCGCCAGATCGGCGAATGGGTCAAGCAGGCCGCCGATCTCTTCGCGAAAAAGCGCGGTGAACTGGCCGAGCTGCTCCAGGCCCAGAAGTTCTCGGACGCCTACGTCATGGCCGAGGACCTCAGTCGCGACAAACCGCACAAGAACGACCCGTTCGAGAAATTGCTCGATCAGGAGTGGGTCAGCAAGCTCAACAGCAAGAACCGCCAGGCTGCACGCGTGACCAAGCGGGTCACGGACCAGGTCGAGAAAGCGCGCGAATACTTCGCTCTTCAGAAGAAGGACATTCCCGACAGCGCCGAAAAGGCCTATCGGGAAATCGTGAAGAACATCCCGGATCTCGATGCGATTCCGGCGACGTCGGACGAGGATCTCGAGAAGGCGCGTGCCGCACTCGATCCGGTTATCGAGAACTTCGGCAACAAGCAGCCCAACATTAAAGACCTGCTCACGGCGGCACGCAGCCGTCAGGGATTCATCCGTAGCGAACTCAAGAAACGTGTCACGGATCGCCTGTTGGCCGATCGTGCAGCGGTCCGCCAGACGTTGCGACAGCAGCGCAGCCTCGATACGTTCGCTCAGCCCAACAACGTGATGAACGGCGACTTCGCCGTGGCCAAGGACGCGTGGCAGAGGCTGCTCACCGACAAGACGGTGCGCAGCCCGCGCTATGTGGCCTTCGTGCAGGAG
>CBDURV010000644.1:0-2482 GCA_965369495.1 uncultured bacterium | reverse complement strand
CCGCATTTCTCACCAGTGGGCGTGAGGATCGCGCAGGGATTTGGCTTCACAGGGGCTTTTTCGAAAGAGCGGAATAGTCCCCGTATTGCCGACTGAGAAAATTCGCTGTGGAGACAAAGAGCAAGCGAGGACGCGTCCATCTGGTGAGAAATGCGGGCTAGCGAAGCACGCCGCGTTCGCGCATGGCGCGTGCGTACATCAGCAGCGCGGCGGCGCTCGCGAAGATGACGGCCGTGAAAAGGGCGCCCGCGGTGCCCATCACCTTGAGGCCGTCCGAGAGCGCAAAGTTGTAGACCGCCGTCGCCACCATCGAAACCAGCGACACGAAATAGACCGGCACCGCGAGGCGCCCATTGCATTCCACAGGAGCGCCAGGATGCCGACGATCCATAGGTGCAAAGGGGTGCGGGGGGGACGATGCGGATGCGGCCATGCGCGCATCGCAGCCTAACGCGGCTCGACCGCCACGCCGCCCGTGAACGCTTTCAAGAGCATAGACAGTGCGTGCTCGTAGGCCGCGCCGTCCTGCCATTCGGAAAAGTCCTGGATCGGAAACTCGGCGCCCAGATCCGGCATGTCTTGGTCCGCGGCGGTCCACTTCTCGATCGCCTCGATCGGGCAGAGACGGATGGGCAATAGCGAATCGCGGCGCTGGCGCCACGCCATCTCGACCTCCTTCTTCACCCACTCGCTGGCGATGCTGTTAGGCGAGATCACGACGAGCAATCGGTCCAGTTCGCGGATCGCCTCGGCGATCTGATCTTCCAGCCGTTCGCCCGGAACCACGTCGAACCGATCCCAGAAGACGCGCACGCCGGCCTCTGTCAGTGACTCGTACAACTTTTTCGCAAATGCCGCGTCCTTCGAGCTGTAGGACAGAAAGCACGTCTGGAAACTGCCCGGGAAGCGCTGGCCCGCCGCCAGATCCTCGAGTAGCCCGCGCGAGACGCCCGCCTTGCGCAGGAAGTTCGCCGTGACCTGAAAGCGCGAGGCGAGCAGCGTGCTGAACGAGATCTCGCTGGGCGTTGTGTGCCGCGTTTCTTCTAGCCCCGCAACCTGCGAGAGATCGACCGATGTCAACAGCGTCCGTGACAATTCGGCGCCGGTGAAGTCCGCCCCGGTCATCGCTGCCCGCGTGAAGTTCGTGCCGTTCAAGAAGGCATCGCGAAACGAGACTCCATTGAGATCGGCGTTCGTCAGGTCCGCATCGACCAGCGAAGCGCCGTCGAACGATGCGTCGGACAGCAGCACGCCCCGTAGATTCGCCCCATCGAGGCGCGCGTGGGAAAAGTTCGCGCCCACGAGATCGCGGTAACGGTGCGTGGGAGAGCCGATGTCGCGAAGCAACTGCACGTGCAGGTCGTTGGTCCACGGAAGCGGCGCACCGCGAAGATCCTCGTTCATCAGGCTGAGGCGAATCTCCGGGAACCGCTGACGCACCATGTTGACCGCACGCGCCTCGTTCGAGACCGTGCGTGTCTGGAGTCCGCGCGGATCCCGCACGCGCAGGTATTGCATGAGATCGTCGGGACTCTCGACGGGCGCCCATCGCCGGGTCAGGATCGCCTCGTGCAGCGCCGTCTGCGCCCGCTCCTCCAACGACCCGGCCGCGTCGGTCGGTCGGACGTCGCCGACCGCAAAGAACCAGTAGCGGGCGTTTGCGCTCTCCCGCGAGATTCCGCGCGCGCCCAAATGCCGCGATCCGACTGCGGCCACCCCCCACGCACGGGGCTCGGCGATCTCGAACGGTTCCTTGCTGGTGAACTCGTCGTTGGCCGTCTCGTCCGCGAGATCACGCAGCGCGGCCGCCCGCGCGCGATGCGCGTCGTCGAGTGCCGGGTTTGCCCAGCCCCACATCCAGGTGCCCGACTTGGTCCCCCAGCTTCCGAGCAGCGTCAACTCGGCCTCCGCGATCGGCTCGGACTGGTCGAACACGACGAGGCGAGCCTCCGGGAATTGAATCTGGGTCGCGAACAGCGTGAACTCGGCGATGGCCGACTGATTCGCATCGACTTCTTTCCGGCAGGACGCTTCGTAGGTCTCGTATTCGCTTCGGTTCATCGGCATGCGGACTCCTCTCAATCCACAGCTTAACGCGGATACGAGTCGAGCATCCGGTCGCCGCGTCAACGAGCGCGATTCTCGGTGGCCAGAGCCTGTTCCGCCTCAGTCCGTTGCCGGAGCTGTTCGGCTCTTGATTGCCATGAGTACAGTTGGGAAGGCTGCAACTTCAGCTGCGCTCCCGCTTCGCCGACCCCAACCCTCTTCGCCAGTGCCAGGGCTCGCCCGCAAATGGCAAGGAGATCCAATACCATTGCGCTCCCAGCCAACCGAAGCAAACGTGAGAAGATAATTGTATTCCGGAACGTGCTGATCCGAGGCTACGCCAAAGTGAGCCATGCTGTCGTGTGGCAGGCGGCAACCACAAATCCTCCTGCCCTGAGAGCAAGAGCCAGCAGGCCGCTGAAGGAGTTGGGCGAGG
>CBDURV010000643.1:0-2483 GCA_965369495.1 uncultured bacterium | reverse complement strand
GCGACCATCTCGGGGTGGGCGCGCACGACATCGCGAATGCGCGCAACCGATTGCGCCAAGGCGCCGGGCACGCAATCCGGTGTCGCGAAGTGCGCGATGGCGCGCGCCATGTTGGCGAGCGGCACAGCGAAGCAGGGCACCGCGCAGCCATCGATGCCGAGCACGATGTCTTCTTCGGGCACGCCCGTAAAGAGCGCCATGTTGGCGAGGTTGCGCTGCTGGCCCGGATGATCGCCGTCGGCGTACGAAGCGGGGTCCTCACCATGGGCAAGCGCCGCGGCGATCATGCCGCTGTGCTTGCCCGAGCAGTTGTCCTCGATGCGCCCCCACTCGTAGCCGTCGCGCACGTATTGCTCGTAGACCTGCCGGTCGAGCGGACGGTGGCCTCCGCAGCGCAGCAGGTCTGCCGAGACGCCGATCTTGCCCAGCATTGAGCGCGCGGTGGCGGCGTGGTGCGGCGACCCGTCGTGGCTGCCCACCACCATCGCCGACTCCTCGTCGGAAAAACCGAAACGATCCGGCGCCCCCGACTCGAAAACCTGAATGGCCTGAAACGGCTTGGCGGCGGAACGGTAGATGACGGGTCGCTCCAGATCCCCGGCTGCGCGCACGATTTCCCCCTTGCGCCAGACGCAGTAGGAGACGGCGTGGCGGGATTCGACGAGGGGACCACGGGTCACCTCGACCCAGGCAGGATCGCTCGATGCGGACACGAGTCGCGCATTCTAGCGATTTGCGGCGGCGACCGGCAGAGGCTTGGGCTTGACTACGTTCACTATCGAGATGCGCATGCGTCTGTAGCGCTCCTCTACGTCGAACTCCTGGGCGTAAATCGCGCGAGGCTGCGGGGCGCGGTGGGGCGCCGCTAGGCAGGCCAACTCCTGCGCGGCCAGGATCGCCAACGCCGCAGCAGCTTGATCCTCCACGAACCGACGCTTGGGAATCGTTGCGAAGACGAGTCCACCCTCCACCTCCAACTCGATCGCATCCGTCGTGGTCCCCTCGGTGATCTTCCGCATCCACGCGCGGTTGTCGGATGAAATGGGAAGTGTCTCGGACGCCGGCATGGGCACTCCCGGCTTGGGGCCACGCTTGAACGTAGCGATCCAGACTCGCTCCCGCTCGTCGTCCCACGGTGCGGGCATCACCGAGTAACGCACACGCAGTTTCTCGTTGTCTGCATCCAGACGCGCGTTACCCCCGACGGGCTTCAGCGCAAACGGATGGGCACGCAGCACGGCCGCTTCGGTCGCCCAATGCAGGCGGCGCGCCATCTCCGGGTTCTCGGTCGCGAAGTCGAGGTCCAGACTCATCGTCACGAAAGCCGACGATCGATAGACGCGCAACGGAACCGGGCCGCTGCCGGTGACCTCCTCGATCCAGCGGCGCTGCGTGTCGTCCAGCGTCGCCAACTCCGTGCTTTGGCTGGACATCCCGCGGAATCGCGCGAGGTGGTGAACGACCGCCTCCACATTGTTCCCCATCAAGCTACTGCGCTGGCCCTCGCCTTGGATGTACGAGACGAACGCCTTGCCCGCGACACCGAAAAGCACGAAGACGCCGAGCGCCAACAGGATGCCGTGTTCTTTCTTTACCGTGAGCGCACGCAACAGCCCGATGCCCAGCAGGCCTGCGCTGAAGACCGCTGCGAATACGATCACGTCGCCGCCGCCCTGAAGTCCCGGCCCCTCGAAAAACGCCATGCCGAATGCAACGACCATGGTCAGTAGGCCGAAGAAGATGCCCATAGTGATCCACGGCGAAACGCGCGAAGGAGGCTCGATCTGCGGAGCGACTTCCGAAGTCACCATCGACTGCACGGGGATCTGGGAGGGGCGCGGGGAGGGCGGTGTCGCAGCGGCGGGATTCGGTACCGGCGGCGGCGAAGTGAACGACGACTCCACCACGCGGAAGGTGTGGCGCGCCGACTCGTTCTCCGACAGGCCGCGATTGCGCGCCTCGAAGTAGGTGCGGCCGCGGTGGCCGAAGAGCACCCAAAACGAGTAGACGGTGAAGGGAATCAGGACGCCGGTGAAACCGCTCAGGATGGCGATGACCGCCTGCGATGTGCGCGCGCTGAGACGGTACTTGCGCAGGTTCTCGCCCGTATCGCGCAGGTACCAGCCCATCACGAACAAGACCAGGAAGTGGACGCCGCCGCCGAAGACGCTGAACGGCAAACGCATGAAACCCATCAGCGAGACGAACCCGAGAATGTAGGAGACGGTGCCGAGCACCTGGTCGATGGTGGCGAGATTATCTACGTGGTGCTCGAAGCGCGCGGGTCGGTAGACGTGGCCGGAATCGTGGCGGTCCGCTGCCCGGCCATGCGGCGGCGGTGTTTCACGGGCGCTCGGATGTTCCAGCACCTTGGAGACCGCACTCGCCATCTCGCCCGCCTCCTGGTAGCGCAGGTTGGGGTCCTTGGCGAGGCTGCGCTCGACGATGCGATCCATGCGCGCGTCGCACTCGTTGGGACGCGC
>CBDURV010000642.1:0-2497 GCA_965369495.1 uncultured bacterium | reverse complement strand
AGTCCACGCGCAAGCGCAGCCGGCCGAAGCCAGATGGATTGATTCACACCCTCTGGGCCACCGCCTTGCTCTATGCTTCGCGCGTGTTTCGCTTCTTGCTGCTGTTCCTGCTCGCCGGGTGTACGTCGTTGGCGGGGTCATTCGCGCCCAACGCGCGTCTGACCTTTCCCGATAAGCCGGTGCGCGTGGACGAGACGGGCCGTTACTTCGATGTGGACGGCAACGGCGTGGTCGATTTCGCGGTCGATGGCGAGTCGCTGCGCTACGACGACGACGAGGACGGGACGTTCGACCGCGTCTACCGCTTCGCCGACTACGAAACCGACTCGGTACCGCACCTGTTGCTGCTGGTCGATTCGCTCCCCTTCCGCAAGGTGCTGCCGCGCTATCTGGCGGGCGAATGGAATTGGTTTCATCCTCCGCAACTCGTCATTCCGCCCTTTCCGTCGCTGAGCGAAGTGACGTTTTCGGCGATTCTCGGCGCACCACCGATGGGCGGCGTCATCGAGCGCTACTACGACAAGCGCGACAACCAGATCCACAACCTCTACACGGCGCGCATCTGGGGCTACAAGCACCCGTGGCAGCAGCGCGTGCATGGCCAACTCAGGAACTACCGCGAGGTGGGCTATTCCTATCTCAATCCGCGGCCCTGGTTCCATGCGGAACTACAGCGCGCCAAGGAGACGCTCGACACCAGCCCCGACCGCTTCACGACGGTCTATGTCGTCTCCTCGTCGGCGATGGTGAGCCGCTACGGCGCCGAAGGACTCGACGAGTGTCTCGACCGCATCGAACAGCTTTGCCTGCAGATGCTCTACGAGCGGCGCGGCGCACTCAAGATCACGATCATTTCCGATCACGGACACAATCTGATGCCGTCGCCCAATTTCCTCGTGGCCGCGGCGCTGGAGCAGGCCGGCTTCCGCGTCGTCGAGACGATCGAGGATCCCGCCCAAGACGTCGTGCCGGAAATCGACGGCCTCGTCACCTACTTCGGCGTGCACACGAAGAGACCGGTAGCCGTCGCCGATGCGCTGCTGCCGCATTCCGAGGTGCAACTCGCCATGTACATGGATGGCGCCAGCGTCGTCGTGCGCAACCGCGCAGGCATCGCGCGCATCGAAAAGCAGGACGGTCGCTATCGCTACACGCCCGAAACCGACGTGCTTGCGTACGGCGACCTCGCCAACCGCTGGATGACGGGCGACGAGTGGATGGAGGCGACCGCGCATGGCGAATGGCCCGACGGCCCACGCCGCATCTGGGAGGCGTTTCACGCGCTGGTGGTAAGCCCCGCCGACGTGATGTTCACGCTGAACGACGGCCACTGTGCAGGCATGCCGTCGATGGAAAAGTGGATCGACATGCAGTCCACACACGGCGGCCTTAACCACGTCAACAGCGACGCCGTCGTGTTGAGCATGGTGCGCGGCCTGCCCAAGCCGCTGCGGAGTCGCGAGGTGCTGCCGGCGCTCTTTAGAATATCGTGTGGGTCCGCGGAACCAGTGACCACCGGTTCTGCAGGCGAGTGACCAGATGGAAGGCCGCCACTTGGGAGCGGTTCACGATTCCGCGCGGCGGCATTCCTGCCAGCACGCCCGTGACCGCGCGCGCCATGCCGCGTGACGCCTGCGGCGAAAACAGCACGTCGCGGAACGCGGGGTCATAGAACCCCGATGCGAAGCGGTCGTAGACCTTGAGGCGGCGCGCAAAGGCGCGGCCATACGCAGCGTGCTTGCCACGCAGAATCGCCTGCGCCGCATCCCAACCGGTCGCGATCGCGAGATGCACGCCGGTCGAAAAGGCGGGATCCAAGAACGCGGCCGCATCGCCGGCCATAAGCCAACGATCGCCCGCGTAGCTGGACGAGTCGTAGGAGTAGTCCGCCTCGAAGCGGGCGACCTCGGTCGGTTCGACGCCGTTCACCGCATCCTTCAGAATCGGCACCGCGTTGAGCCGTTCCATGAGAACGATCGCGGGATCCCCACCCGGATGATCGCTGCGGTCGAATACCGCACCCACGCTTGTGCCGCCGCCGGGCAGGGGAATCAGCCAGATCCACTCCATGTTGCGCAGGGAGACGATGACGATGTCGCCCTCCTCGGTATTCGCCGCGCGAATCGCGGTCGGAAAGTGCGCGTAGACCGCCACCTTGCGCAGGCCGGGATGCGCCCGACGAAGTTTGAGGCGGCGCGCCAAAAAGCCTCGACGGCCCGATGCGTCGATAAGTTGGTCCGCCTCGATGCCGTCCACGCACACGCCGTCCGGTTTGATCGCCAATTCGTCGGCGGCCACGCCCTCGCGCACGTCCACACCCGCCGACTCGGCGTGGCGCAGCAGAATCTCGTCAAAGCGCGAGCGCAGCACTTGGCGCGCGCGACCGCGTTCACCCAGTGCATCGGCAAAACAAATGCGCGTGCGAGCCGATCCGTCCCCCAGCACGAACGTGGCGCCGAGCTTGACCGGGAAGTCCTCCTGCTCCAACAGCGGCGCG
>CBDURV010000641.1:0-2497 GCA_965369495.1 uncultured bacterium | reverse complement strand
TGCTGCACCACATCGGCCTGCTCGACCGGCCCGATGACGGCGAGGTGCGGGTGCGCGGCGAACGCATGCCGCTCGATGGCGCCCGTGCTGCCGGTGCGCGCAACCGTTTTTTCGGCTTCGTCTTCCAGTTCTATCACCTGCTTCCGGAGTTCACGGCGCTCGAAAACGTGCTCATGCCGGCGATGATCCAGCACGATGCCGGGAGCTGGTGGCGTCAAAAGAAGCAGCTGCGGCGGCGGGCCGCGGAGCTTCTGGAGCGCGTCGGATTGGCGGCTCGGATGCGCCACCGTCCGCCGCAGCTTTCGGGTGGCGAACGCCAGCGCGTCGCCATCGCGCGTGCGCTCATGAACGAACCTCCCGTGCTTCTCTGCGACGAGCCGACCGGCAACCTGGACCGCGCCTCGGCCGACAGCATTCGTGATCTGCTGTGGGAGCTGAATCGCGAAAACGGCCAGACGATGGTCATCGTGACGCACGATGCCCAACTTGCGGGGTCGGGCCACCGCGTCATGGAGCTGCTGGATGGTAGCCTGAAGGAGTTCGTGGAGACTTCATCATGATGCGCCCGATTCCCCCCTTCGCTGCGTTGCAGGATTTCGTGGAGAGTTCATCATGATGCGTTCGATCCCCCCCTTCGCCATCGCTGCGCTAATCGCTGCGGTACTTGTCGGCTGCTCCTCGCAGAAGCCGGCGGTGCGCACCATCGAGAAGCGCGACTACTACAGCTCCAACAAGCATTCCGTCGCGTTCCTCTTCGAGACCTTCCGCCAGGACAAGGAACTGCGCCGTGAAGGCAACAAGCAGATGTGGAACTGGGGCGAAATGCGACGCGAGAACGCCTGGATCCGAAAGAAGAGCATCGCCTTCCTCTGGGAGGCGCTCAAGGCCGAGGAGTGGAACAACACCAAGCAGGCGTGGGGCACCGACCTGGGCCGCGAGTTGATGCCCGAGGTCAACTACTGGGATTCCGCCCGCTTCGGCATGCTCGACTCCGGCGACTAGGCCTGTCGGCCATTCTTAGAGTTTTTGCGGTACGCCTTCGGCGGGCCGAGGATCTCCTGCATGAGAATCGCCTCGTGCAGGGCGGCGCGGCCACCATTTCGAATGCGGTCGACAACGGAGTGCGCGGTTGCGCGCGTGACGACGAAATGCTCGTCGATCGTGCGGTCCACGTGCGGCCTCTGGCGGCGTGTGCGGCGCGGAGGAGGCGGCGGCACACTGCGAGTGGGCGCGACGAGGGGCACACCCCGCCGTTCGGAGATCTTTCGGAGTTGCGCCGCCGCGGTACGTTCACGCAGCGTTTGAACGCCTGTAGGAGCTGCCGCCGTTTCCATGCCGGGCAGCACGTGGCGCTCGGCCAACTCCTTCCGCTTTTGACGCAGAACGCTCTCCTGGCGGATCTTCTTGGTCTTCTCGAACGCGCGACTGAGGATCGAAATCACCGCCACGACCAGGAAGAAGATCAGCTCGGTCGGGAACCCCTCCGCAAGCAGCGACACTAGGAACCGCCCTCCGGGCCGGAGTCATCGTCCCTCGCGTCGCCGCCGATGGCGTTGCGCATATCGGTGTCCGCCTGCACGTTGCGCAGGTTGTAGTAGTCCATCACGCCCAGGTTGCCGTCACGGAACGCGCCCGCGATCGCCTTGGGAATCTGCGCTTCCGCCTCGACCACCTTGGCGCGGTTCTCCTCGTGCAGCGCCTTCATCTCCTGCTCCGCCGCGACCGCCATGGCGCGGCGTCCTTCCGCCTCCGCCTGGCGCATCTTCTTGTCGGTCTCGGCGCGCTCCGCCTCGAGCAGCGCACCCACGTTGGCGGCGTCCTTCATGCCGGCAACCGACACGTCGGCGATGTCGATCGAGACGATCTCGAATGCGGTCTGCGCGTCGAGTCCGCCATCCAGCACGACCTTGGAGATGTTGTCCGGGTTCCTGAGCACGTCCTTGTAGGTCGCCGCGGAACCGATCGCGCTGACGATGCCCTGGCCGACGCGCGCGATGATCGTCTCCTCGGTCGCGCCGCCGACGAGGCGTTTGAGGTCGGCGCGCACGGTGACGCGCGCCTTGATCAACATGCGGATGCCGTCCATCGCAACCGCATCGAGGTATTCCACGCCGGAGATCGTGGGGTCGGGGCAGTTGATGACCTGCGGCTTCACGTACATGTGCACCGCATCGAGGATGTCGCGGCCGGCGAGGTCGATGCCGGTGGCGATGCGGAAGTCGAGCGGCAGGTTGGCGCGATCGGCTGCGATGAGCGCGCGCACGACCTTCGTGACCTGGCCGCCCGCAAGGTAGTGCGCCTCGAGTTCGCGCGTTTCCAGCGGGAGCCCCGCCTGCACGCCCGCGATCTTGGACTGCACGATCACTCTCGGGTTGATCTTGCGCAGGCTCATGCCGATCAGGTCGATGAAGCCGATCTTGGCGTTGGTCGTCACGCACTGAATCCAGAGGTTGAAGTACTTGAAAACGAACCTCGCCCCTACGAGAAGGACGAGTAG
>CBDURV010000640.1:0-2502 GCA_965369495.1 uncultured bacterium | reverse complement strand
TGGTCGGCGAACAGTTGCTGGCCGCCGCCAAGCTGGGCGCCGAACCGTACGACGATAATCCGCGCGTGCTCTTCTACTTTTATCTCGGGCGCGCCGGCCTGGCGCACTCGCGCGCCGACATGCTCGAAGTGGCGGTCGCGGGGCTCGAGGAAGATCCCGAGGACAACCCTCAGCTGACGAAGCACATAAAGCTCTGGAAAATGGCCGTGGCCAAGCTCAAGCAGGACGCAGCGAAAGGCTCGAAGTAGGTCGCAATCAACTCCCCGCCCGGCCGCCCGGGCAGTTGTCCGATCCTGGATGCGCAATCCATGGCGCACGCCGATCGCATAACCCCGTTCATGCCAACCGCTTATGATCATCACAAGGCTCCCCTGGCGAGTGATTGATGCGGGCTGACGACATGATCTGTTACTGCTTCCGGGTTTCGCAGCGGAAGTTGGTGAACTTCGCGCGGCGCGAGCGGCCGCGGCGCGCGTCGCAGATGTCGCAGTGTCTGGACGCGGGCACGGGGTGCGGGTGGTGCATCCCGTTCCTCAAGCGCATCCAGGAGGATCCGGACGCGTTCGAGGCGAACGAGATCGACCGCGAGCAGTACGAGCGGGAGCGCGCCGCCTATCGCGGCAAGCCCGACGAGAAGAACGCCTTCTAGTTCTTCTGCTTCTTGCGCTTTTTCTTGTTCTTGCGCGCCTTCTTTTGCGCTGCGGCGCTGCGCTTTTCTGCGCGCTGCTCGGCGGCGGCGATGACGTCGTAGCTCTTCTCGTTGTCTTTCCACCACTTGCGCCAGCCGTCGATGCCGCCGCGGTTTTTCTCGCCGGTCGCGTAGGCGAGCGCCTTGGTGGCGATGTCGCGCGTGCGCCCCTTGCCCCTGCGATCCTTGTAGCCGTACTGGATCAGCCGCTCGATCGCTTCCTTGCTGGGAACGTTGGCGACCGCCATCGCGCGCGCTTGGCGCACATCCCGCGCCTCGTCGTGCTTGGAATCGAGCAGCGCCTTGATCGTGCTCGGCTGCCCGAGGTCATGCAGCGCCTGCACCACCTTGAGCAGCTCCTCCTTGTCGTCTTCCTTGTCGGCCAGCGGCTTGAGCCGTGCCGCCAGCGACTGGGCCGCCTTCTTCTGCGCCGCCGGTTCGCTGCGCAGCGCCAGCACCTCGATCGCGGTGGCGCGAATGCTCGGGTTCTTGTTCTTGAGCAGCTTGCAGAGCGGAGAGGTGAGCGACTTGTCCTGGTTCTCCGCCGCCAGGTGCAGGCCGGCGTAGACCTCCTCGTCGTTCTTGGAGGCAAGCTTCTTGGCGATCGGCTTGGCCGCTTCGCGCTGCTCCTTGAGATCCTCGTCGGCGAGGAGCGGGGCGGCGATCAGCAATAGCGGGAGCAGAAGAGCGATGCGCATACCCTTCTAACTCGGGTTTCGGCGCTAGGTTTTCAATGCCGTCACGGCGTCGATCACCAGACGGGCTGCCTCGTCGATCTCGGCCTCGGTGTTGAAGCGGCCGATCCCGAAGCGCAGCGCCCCCCGCGCCCCCTCCTCATCGCACCCGATGGCCTGCAAAACCGGGGAAATAGCCGTGTTTTCGCTGTGGCAAGCGGCGCCGGCCGAAATCGCCAACCCGGGGCAGGCGGCCATGATCTGGGCGCTCTGCACGCCCCGGAAAGAGACGTGCAGGTTGCCGGGGAGGCGACCCTCGCGGGGGCCGTTGAGTTGCACCTCGTGGGGGCCCGCCATCAGACGTTCCAGCAACCGGTCGCGCAGGAGGCCGGTTCGCAGGTATTCGCTCCATACCTCCTCGGCCGCGATCGCGCAGGCGGCGCCGAGCCCGACGATGCCGGGCAGATTGAGTGTGCCCGAGCGGCGTCCGCCCTCCTGCGCGCCGCCGAACTGGATCGGGGGCAGGGCCACCCCATCCCGCACAAAGAGCGCCCCGCAGCCAACCGGCCCATGGAATTTGTGGCCGGTGAGCGAGAGCAGGTCGATGGAGTGGGCCACGACATCGATCTGGCCTTTTCCGATCGCCTGGCTGGCGTCGGTGTGGAAGCGCACCCCGCGTTCGCGGCAGAGGCGGCCAATCTGCGCGAACGGCTGGATGGTCCCGATTTCGTTGTTGGCGGCCATGACGCTCACGAGGCAGGTATCGGGGCGCAGCGCTGACTCCACGGCGGCGGCCGAAACGCAGCCATCGGGGCCGACCGGGACGAGCGTCACATCGAATCCGTGTTGCGCGGTTTCCAGGATCGCCGGGTGTTCGATGGCGCTCGTCACGAGGTGCCCGCCGCCCAACTCGCGTGCGGTTCCGAGCAAGGCGAGGTTGTTCGCCTCGGTGGCGCCGCTGGTGAAGACGATCTCCTCCGCGCGCGCTCCCAGCAGGCTCGCCACTTGCTCCCGGGCGCGCGCAACCGCCGCCGCCGCCGCCCGTCCAGGGGCATGGCTCAGGCTCGATGCGTTCGCGAAGTCGTCGCCGTAGCACGGAAGCATCGCCTCGAGGACCCGCGGATCGACTCTGGTGGTGGC
>CBDURV010000639.1:0-2511 GCA_965369495.1 uncultured bacterium | reverse complement strand
GCCCCCGACATGACCGACGCCGAGGTGGTCGTCGCCGGTGCCAAGAGCTCAGCCAGGGAACTGCGCCGCCACCACCGCCGCTGGTTCTGGTTCGCCGACCTGCACGGGACGGTTACGCCCGCGCAATTCGTGGATCGCGTCGGCACCACGATGTTCAAGGCGTCGCTGCGACCCGCCTACCGGTTGGCGCTGTTTGGCATCGCCTTCGGCATCGTCTGGTGGATGGTCAAACAGCTCGAAATCGAGAGCGCGTTTTTGGAGTCGGCGCTCACGTCGCTCAAGCGGATCGTGCAGGGCTTCATCGTCGTGCTCGGCTCGATCGCCTTCGGTACGCTGCTCATCGGCTGGTGGCTGCGCAACATCGCCGGACAGGCGACCGATTTCTTCGCACAGTCGGCGCGCGCGCAGTTCCTCGACCTGACCGAAGCGATCAAGGGGCGCCACATCGAACGGGACGCCGGCATCTTCGATCGGCACGTATTCGCGGCGGAGCGCGCTGTGCACGGACGCGAGGAGGGGCCGGGGGAGCAGATCCGGTTCACGCGCGGCATTCGGGCGTGGCTGATCGAGGCGCAGGCGGGCGACGGCATCACGCGCGGTTTCGATCCGGTCGAGCGTGCGGTGATCTTGTATCGCGATTCGCTCGACGGCGCGCTGTTCGTGCGCAACGACACGCGCACCATCCGGCAACTGCTCGGCAACCCGGCGCTGCGCACCATGCGCCTGATGTCCAAGCGCTACACGCTGCGCCAGCAGCGCGACCTGCTCAAACTCGACCTCGACCGGTCGCGCGCCTTCATGAGGGGGCCCTACCTCTGGTTCAGTCTCACCTGCCAGGCGGTCGCCCACGGCGTGGCGCGCCTGATCGTCGACTACAACCGCCACTGCCTGCCCTGCGATCAGCTTGCGGAAGCGACCCCGGACGAACGCTCCACCTTCGAGCGCTGGATGGAGACGAACGAGGTCACCGACGTGCCGTCCGAGCGGGTCATGTACGTAACGACGCAGTTCACGGCCCTGCACTTCTTGGACGACGACCCCGCCCGCGACCACGAAGTGGGCGTGCGTTTCGGCGAGGCGGTGCAGGCGCGCATGCAGCGCGATCGGCGCAACCTCTTCCGCCGCGTCTTCGGCACCTATCCGCTCCACTCGCGAGCGCGCGAGGAGCGCGTGGTGAATCTGTATGCGTTTTACCAGTCGTGGTTCGCGGGCGGACGCGGCCTGCTGCTCCCGCTGCGGCTAGCGGGCATGGGTTTCGGCTTTGTGAAGCGCTTATTCGGCTGGCTGATCTGGTGCGTGAAGGAGATTCGCCATCCCACCTTCGAGGTGGACAGCGAGGCGGTGCGCGGCGCGGACTACGAGGCGGCCACCCGCAAGATCTGGCGCATGCGCGGCCCGGTCGCCGAGGCGATTCTCTTCAAGCGCTGCGCATTCGACCCCGAGTATCTCGGCCTGGCGCTGCCGGGGTGCGAAGGAAGCGGACTCGAGGAAGCGGATGTCCGCAACGATCTGCGCTTCCTGCGATCGGCGCCCGACACCCTGGCCGAGGTGGAAAACAACCGCGCACGCGCGGCCGCCGATCTGGTGCGACTCGGGCGCCTGCTCAAGAACGGACTCGAAGAGCGCATCGTCGAGCGGTTCGGCGGCGAACTCACGCGCGAACGCTTGCGCGCCGCCGCCGTCGCCTACCTCTCCGACATGCGCGGCGTGCGCAGCCTGCTTTCCGCCAAGGAACTGATGATCGAAGTCTATGACCGCGCCGCGCGCCACCAGGTGCTGCCGCGGCGCTGGTGGCCGCAACCGAGGCTCTGGCTCAAGTTCCTGCGCTACTGGCGTGAGCACGGCATCGGCAACTTGGCCGCGCACCGCGCGGCGTGGCGTGCGACCAAACACAACTTCGAGGGGGTGCGCGGCGCGCTCGAAGCGTGGGACGAGTACGGCGACGGCGCCACAAGCGTCGGCGAGCACGCGCTCACAGAGTTGCTCCGCCATCCCGAACGCATCACCGACCAACTCGTCACGCTACGGACCGTCCAAACGCTCTCCCTAATCGACGTACTCAACTACCGCGAACACGTCTTCCGGCTAGGCCGCTACGCGGATGATGGAGACGATCCGGGCACGACCTTGGAACTGCGCTGAAGTCGGAAGTACGGCGTCAGACACCTTTTTTCCAAGTAAGCGCCCTTAAGCAAGTCTTACGGTTCCACGTCCGTTTGCTGCGCGAACCCGGAGCGTTCCGTGCCAGCTGATTCAAGGGTGCATTCGACTGGTTCGGCGCCGCGGGGGGCGCACCGCTCGCACGGCCGTATCGCTTGCGAGATTGTCGGGGTGGACTGCGGACAGTCGCGGCGCGCCTTAGCGAGCCGCAACGCGCGCGGTGACGCGCATCGTTTCGATCACTTCGTTGGCGATCTTGGCGTGCAGGTTTTCGTATTCTGGCGCGTGTTTGAGCAGTGCGCGGTGTTCCTGCAGGTCGCGGCAGACGCTCGAGTTGTGGCGGCCATTCCG
>CBDURV010000638.1:0-2511 GCA_965369495.1 uncultured bacterium | reverse complement strand
CTCGTGCTGCATGTTCGCGCCATTCCCGAGGATGGCCGCCCCGCCGGTTTCACCGGCGCCGTCGGCCACTTCAGCGTCGATGCGCAGGTTGGCCGCACCGAATTGGACATCAACGAGCCCTTCCGGCTTACGCTGCGCATTCGCGGCGTCGGAAACTTCGAATCGTTCCGGGCGCCACGCCTCGACACATGGAAAGGCCTCCATCTGCTCGGCCGCGTTGATGACCGGGGCACGCAGAGCCGCACCGTCGGCTACGACTTCGTCGCGACCACCGCCGACGTGGCGACGGTGCCCGCCATCGCCTTCAGCTACTTCGACCCGCGCGCGCCCGCCGGCTATCGGACGGTGAAGACGAGTCCCATTGCGCTTCGGGTTCGCGGCGCAGCGGATAGCCCCGAGCAATCGCAACCGCCCTCTGCTTCGGAACCCGAGTCGCATGCGCACCTCGCGTGGATCGCGGCTCTGCTGGCTGCCGCCGCGGGTGTCATTGTCTGGCGCCGCCGCAAGACGACGCCAGTCGATGTCGTAGACGCGGCGGCGGAATTCCGGGAGGCGATGGCTCGCGATCTCGCCGATGCGTTCGCAGCGTATCTCGCCGCGCGACTCGACTGCGCCGCCGCGACGGTCATCGGACCCGACCTTGGCCCACGACTGGAGGCGGCCGGCGTGAACCCGGAGGTCGCCGCACGCGCGGGCGCGATGGTCGAACGGTTGGTCGGCGCGCGCTACGGCGGTGCCGCAATCGACGACGCCGCGCGCAGCGACGCGCTCGCCCTTGTAGAAGAACTGGAACGGACGCTCGCATGACCCCCGAGCAGGCGGCCCAGGCACAACTCGACGCCTACAACGCGCGCGATGTCGAGGCGTTCCTTCAGGCCTACCATCCCGATGTCACGCTCGCGCGCCTGCCGGGCGACGAGGTCTTCGCGCGCGGGCACGACGAAATGCGGGCGATCTACGGGCCCATGTTCGCGAGCGCCCCCGACCTGCACTGCCGACTCGTGCACCGCATCTGCCACGATCGCTTCGTCGTCGATCACGAAGAGGTCGTCGGCATTCCGGAGCGCGGCACGGTCGGCGCCGTCGCCACCTACGAAGTCGTGGACGGCCTCATCATTCGGGCGTGGTTTTTGCGCTAGGCTCGGATCGCGGGCGAACTACCGCCACGCGGGTATTGACTTGCGCGCGCAAAATGCGTGCAATCGGACTTCATGCGAATCATCAAGGGAGTCCTGCTCGCCGCCCTGTTGGGCATGGTCGCCAACGCGCAGGAGAAGGCCGCGCCCGACGCCCTCGACGGCGCGCTCGAGGGAGTCTACGGCGTGTTCAAGACGGAGACCGGCGGTGCGAACGCCGACTACATCCCGCAGCTCGCCAAGGTCGATTCGAAGCTGTTCGGCATCGTCATCGTCACGGTGGGCGGCAAGGTCTACACGATCGGCGACACCGATGAACGCTTCACCATCCAGTCGATCGCCAAGCCGTTCGTCTATTCGCTCGCGCTCGAGGACCACGGCGCCGCCGACATGACGAAGAAGGTGGGCGTCGAACCGACCGGCCTGCCCTTCAACTCGATCATCGCCACGGAAGTGCGCGCCTCGAAGCTTCAGAACCCGCTCGTCAACGCGGGCGCCATCGCCACGGCCAGCCTGATCAAGGGCAAGGACGCCGCGGAAAAATACCGGCGCACCCACGAGCGCATCGAGGCGTTCGCGGGTTCGAAGCTCGACATCGACATGGACGTCTACAAGTCGGAAATGGCGACCAACAAGAAGAACCTGTCGATCGCCAACCTGCTGCTCAACTACGGACTGCTCTACGCCGACGTCGAGGATTCCGTCGAGCGCTACACGCGCGCCGGTTGCATCTCGATCAATGCGCGCGACCTCGCCATCATGGGCGCCACGCTGGCGAACGCGGGCGTGAACCCGGTGACGAAAAAGCGCGTCATGACGCCCGGCCACGTCACCAACGTGCTGTCGGTAATGGCGATGGCCGGCCTCTACGACGCCAGCGGCATGTGGATGTTCGAGGTCGGGCTGCCGGCCAAGAGTGGCGTCGGCGGCGGCATCGTCGCGGTCGTGCCCGGCAAGATGGCGATCGCGACCTTCGCGCCCCCGCTCGACAAGAACGGCAACAGCGTCAAGGGCATCAAGGTCATCTCGGAGCTCTCCAAGCGCTGGAAACTACACATCTTCTCGATGCTCGGCAAGAAGGAGAAGACCGAGAAGAAGGATGACTAGGCTTCTCCTGGTGCTCCTGATCGCCTCGGCAGTCGGCGCACAGTCCAACGAGGAGCTGAAGCGTGAACTCGACGACCTGCGCAAGATTGTCGAGCAGCAGGCGCGCGAACTCGAGGCGCAAAAGACGCAAGCGGACAAACAGTCGGAGGAACTGGGCCACATCAAGTCGACGCAGCTCGAAAGCGAGATCGAGAACTACCTCGACGCGGCCCAGGTACTCCAGACGGACGCCAAACCGCGCGCTGGCTACGACGGGCGATTCTTCATT
>CBDURV010000637.1:0-2511 GCA_965369495.1 uncultured bacterium | reverse complement strand
GGCACGCCGTAGCTCGAAGAGCGCGCCGTGCCGCGTGCTGCAGTTCAGTACCGCAAGAATTTTTCCCGATGCGACCGCGCCTCATGAACTATCCGGGCTACTGGTCCGAGAGCGCCGTGATCGGCGTGCTCAACATCGCGAAGATGATCATGATCGACCCGGTGCGCGGAGCGGGCCTGTCGTTCTTCTTCGCGTTCCATTACGGCATCTTCATGTTCGTGCACGGGGCGTTTGTCGTGGCGATGTTCCTGGGCGGCACGGAGGTGAACGTCCGAGTCGTGGTGAACGACCTGCTGTCCATTCGGTGGCAGTTCCTCGCGCTGGTGGCCAGCCACGTCATTTCGTTCATCGTGTACTGGGTCTTCGGGGACGAGAAGCGGGGGCGCAAGCTTCAAGCACAGATGGGCGCGCCGTACGGCCGGATCATGGTGATGCACTTCGTGATCCTGTTGGGGGGCGGGGCCTTGATGTGGATGCGCAGTCCCACGGGTGCGCTGGTGCTGTTCGTAATTCTCAAGACCGCCCTCGATCTGGCCGCTCACCGTCGCGAACACCGGCGCGCGGCGTAGTCCCGTTGCCGCAAGTGGTATTCTCGTGATCCCCGATCGCACACGGGGAAGGGAGAGGAAAAGTCCATGTCCAATGTCCACTTCGACCAGATGAGCATGCCGCGTCCCGACCAGGACAAGGTGGCGGAAAAGTACGCTTCGATCACGAAGGCGTTTGAGGAAGCGCAGGATTCCTCCGCGCGCGCCGCCGCGATCCGCGAATGGGATCGCGTTCGCGGCCGCCTGTGGAGCTACCTCTCCCTGGCCAACCTGCGCTTCAACCAGGACACGCGCGATCCGGAGCGCAAGGCGGAGCGCGAGTATGCCGACTCCGTGCGGCCCAAGCTCCAGGAGCTCGATACGCGCGTGATGCGGCTCTTGCTGGCCAGCGAACACCGCGCCGAGATGCAGGCGGAAATCGGCGAGCAGGCGTTCGCGCTATGGGACTGCGAGGTCGGCACCTTCGCGCCCGAAATCGAAGACGACCTCGTCAAGGAGGCGCAACTCGAGGCTGAATACGTCGAGCTGCTCGCGTCGGCCAAGATCGAGTTCAACGGCGAGACCTACAACCTGCCGGGATTGGCGAAGTTCGGCGAGGACCCCGACCGCGACGTGCGTCACGACGCGTCCGCGACGGCCTGGAACTTCTTCGGGTCGCACGGCGATCAACTCGACCGCATCTACGACGACCTCGTGAAGTTGCGGACGAAGATGGCGCGCACGCTCGGCTACGACAACTTCATCGAGATGGGCTACAAGCGCATGGGGCGCATCGACTACAACCAGCAGGACGTCGAGGCGTTCCGGGCGCAGGTTCGCGACAAGGTCGTGCCGCTCTGCACGCGCATCCGCGAGGCGCAGCGCGGGGATCTGGGCCTCGATACGCTCATGGCATGGGACGAGCCCATCCACGATCCCGCCGGCAACCCGAAGCCGATGGGCGACCACGACTGGATGCTCGAACGCGCCACCGAGATGTTCAAGGACGTTGGCGGCGGGCTCGACGAGTTCTGGCAGCTCATGAGGGAGCGCGGCCTGATCGACCTCAAAATGCGCGAGGGCAAGGCGGGCGGCGGGTTCTGCACGTCGTTCCCCGAGTACGGCGTGCCGTTCATCTACGCCAACTTCAACGGCACGCAGGGCGACGTGCGCGTCTTCACCCACGAGATGGGCCACGCCTTCCAGAACCACTGCAGCCACACGCTGTCGCCGATCGACTACCACTGGCCCACATCGGAGTCGTGCGAGATCCACTCGATGAGCCTCGAGTTCCTGACGTGGCCGCAGATGGATCTCTTCTTCGGCGACGACGCCGACCGCTTCCGCCGCCTGCACCTGATGGGCGCGTTGCTCTTCCTGCCCTACGGCGTCGCCGTTGACCACTTCCAGCATCTCGTCTACGCCAAGCCGGACGCCACGCCGCAGGAACGCAACGAGATGTGGCTGGAGATGGAGCGCATCTATTTGCCGTGGCGCCAGTGGGGCGACCTCGACTACGCCGCGAAGGGCGCGCGCTGGCAGCGACAGGGGCACATCTACCAGAGCCCCTTCTACTACATCGACTACACGCTCGCGCAGGTCTGCGCGCTGCAGTATTGGACGCGTTCGGAGAAGGACCGCGACGAGGCGCTAACCAGCTACGTGGCGCTCTGCAGGCGCGGTGGCGAGGCGCCCTTCCAGCAGCTCACGAAGGGAGCGGGACTGCACTCGCCCTTCGAGCAGGGCGCACTGGACGAGGTGGTGGAGCGGGCGGCGGGGACGCTGGGGTTGTGATTGGGGGCGCGCTTGCGCGCCACTAATCACATCCCCAACCCGCCATAGTCCCGCCATAGCGCGCAGCGCGGCGGCGGACGACGGCGGGTCTCTCCCGAGTCCGGGGGGCGAGACCCGCCGTCGCGCAGACGCTATGGCGGGTTGATTTGAGAGGCGCGCACGCGCGCCTCTCAAATCAAAGGCGACGGCG
>CBDURV010000636.1:0-2515 GCA_965369495.1 uncultured bacterium | reverse complement strand
TCTCAACCGCGGGTGGCCGGCGGCCGACACGGGCGTGGGGGGTGGGGGGGGCGGGGGGGGGGGCCCGGCGGCGGTAGTCGAGCGACTACTTCGTTGCTTGGCTTTGGGCTTTGAGCCTGGGGCTTTGGGTTGCAACCAGTCTGCGCCTTGGGACATCGGGGGCCGCAACCGAGCGGATGCCCTGACGAGGCCCAGCGACGCTCGATCCGCCGGTTATCGGCCTAGTCGCTGCGCAAAGCTCAGAGCCCAAAGCCCAAGGCCGTTCGGGAGCTATGCCAGAACGAAAGCTCCGTACCCGACGACGCGATCACGGTCTCCTTCGGTATCACCGGAGTTGCGCAGATCGATCGTCTTGGCGGACCAGTCGCGGCGCCTCGCGACTTCCAGCAGGCCTGCGATGGAGCGGCAACCGCACGCTTCGAAAGGGCCGATCTCTTCGTAGCGTAGCGACTCGATGTTGTTCGCCGTGTTGCGGTCGTGATCGCGCGCCGTCTCATAGTCGAGGAAGTGGGTCAGGTCGGAGCTAACGACAATCAGCGTGTCGTCGTCGATGCCCGCGTTCTCGATCGCGTTCGCTACGGCGTCGGGTGTGGCGTCGCCTACGAGTAGCGGCACGATCGTGAATTCGCCGAGCGTCTCCTGAAGAAACGGCAGATGCACTTCGAGGCTGTGTTCGTTCTCGAAGGCGGCATCAAGCGTAGCGACGCTTCTCTCGACCGGCACACTGCCGAGCGGCGTGGCGAACGAATCCGCGCCATGCGTCACGACTCCCTGCAGCGGAAAGAAGTGCGCGGGGCCGAGCAGTAGCACGCGCCGAAAATGCGCGTCCAGCAGACGGTACGCACTGCCGGCGATGGGCCCCGAATAGACGTATCCCGCGTGCGGAGCGATCAGGGCGCGGACGGACCTCGGGGTTGACTGACCAATGAACCCGCGCACCATGTCGCGCAGTTCCACCGGATCGGACGGATAGAAGCGGCCGGCCACCGACGGCGCCAGCGCGGTCACGCGTGGTACTCCGCTAATCGCACCGGCTGCCTTCTTGATCCCCAAGTGCCGTGGTGCGGTTCGAACCTCCCGGCGCAGGGCGTGCCGCACTGCTGGCAGCATCCCTGCACGTCGAGGCCCCAGCCGACGATGTCGTATCCGGCGCGCCGTACGACCGCGGCGTCGCAGACGTGGCAATAGGTTGTGCCACCGTCGCTATCCACGATGTTGCCGGTGTAGGCGTAGCGGACGCCGTTGGCCCGCGCGATTGTCCGCGCGCGTTTGCAGGTGGCGGGGGGCGTGGAAGGTGTGTCCAGCATGCGCCACTCGGGATGGAACGCGGTGAAGTGCATCGGCACGTCGGGGCCCAACTCGGCCACGACCCAGCGCGTCATCGCGTCGAGTTCCTCGTCGCTGTCGTTGTGCCCGGGAATCAGCAGCGTCGTCGTCTCGAGCCAGACATTGGTTGCGTTGCGTATGTAGCGCAGCGTGTCGAGTACCGGTTCCAGCGTGGACGCACAGACCGTTCGGTAGAACTCTTCGGTGAATCCCTTGAGATCGACGTTGGCGGCGTCCATGTGCGCGTAGAACTCGGCGCGCGGTTCGGGGCAGACTTCGCCCGCCGTGACGGCGACGGTGAAAATGCCGCGCTGCTTACAGGCGCGCGCCACATCGATGGCGTACTCGTGGAAGATGACCGGGTCGTTGTAGGTGAACGCGACGCTGCGGCAACCCAGTTCGGCGGCGGCGCGCGCGATCGTCTCTGGACTTGCCTGGTCGGCCAGCGTGTCGAACTCGCGCGACTTGGAGATGTCCCAGTTCTGACAGAACTTGCAGCCGAGGTTGCAGCCCGCCGTTCCGAACGAGAGTACCGGCGTGCCGGGCAGGAAGTGGTTGAGCGGTTTCTTCTCGATCGGGTCGACGCAGAAACCGGATGAGCGTCCGTAGGTGGTCAGGACGATTTCGCCGCCCTCGCAGCCGCGCACGAAGCAGAAGCCACGTTGTCCCTCGTGCAGGCGGCAGTAGCGCGGGCAGAGGTCGCACTGCACCCGCCCGTCATCGAGCGCGGTCCAATAGCGCGTGGGATGCATCGCGCACCTATTCTAGCGCTGATAGGCGTGGCGCATCACGATTGCGGTGCTGATTGTCGCGGCCAGCGATCCCGCGATGAGCAGCCACGCGCCGGTCGAGACGGTGCGGTGGCTGGCGGTGGCGAGGCCGATGGCGAGTGTGGGGACGCCGCCGGTCCAGAGCAGCAGGGCTATCAGCTGAAGCGGGCGCGAGGGCATCTCATGCGGCGACGTGGGTAGCTGCTTGAATTCGCTGCCGGTCCAGGCGTGCAGCCACGCAACCATCGGCAGCAGGCGCATGGCGATGCCGAGGATGATCTGGCCCAAAAAGCCGATCAGCGCGAAGGTGCCGTAGGCCATCACGGCGGGCAGCGAGAAGCGCTCGGAAAAGACCGCATAGAGGCCGGTGCCCACCGCCGCCAGCAGGTAGATCAGCGCCTGCATGGCGATCAGCATCC
>CBDURV010000635.1:0-2518 GCA_965369495.1 uncultured bacterium | reverse complement strand
GACGCCGTGGCCGATCTGGATGAGCCCGTGCAAAGACCACTCCTGCGTGTGGTAGCCGATGGTCGCGTCCGGCGTCTGTTTGAGGGCGTAGCTCCACTCGCCGCCCACGAAGCGAGCGAGGGGCTTGAGCGCACCGTGATTGATCGCCAACGGGAGCGACCCGCGCGCCTTGAGCGGCTTGCGTTTCGGGGTCGCTGTCATGGACCGGCTCCACTCCTCGCCCGACCGGGAGTAGTGTTCGGCGGCGTACCGGTCCTTGTTGTTCGCATCGGGCCGGAACACGGAACGGATCTTGGGTTGCTCCAGTGTCAGCACGCCGTCCTTGATCGTGCCGCTGCCTTCGATTACCGGATCGTCTGGGCCGAAGGTGATGGACTTGATCGCGGAACCGGCGGGATCGACCCACAGCAGCGATTCGTATTGCTGAATCTCGAACTCGCCTTGCTGGACGTAGGAGCGGATGCGAAGCGACCACTTGCCGGGGCCCCACTCCACGATCATGCGCGTCGTTCCGGTTCGTTTCGCCGTCGATTCCCACTGCCCGCCGACGAGCCATGCGACGCCTTCGAGCGGCGACTTCTCCGCTTCGGCTGCGGCGAGGGACGTGATCAGGAGCCCGATCAGGACGGCTCTCACTTGACCTTTTCCCAGCCGCTGTCGCCCTTGCGTTCGTCCCAGGTCGCATGCTTCTCGGGCGACTCGACCTCCGCCACGGTTCGCTCCGTCTTCGAGTGGTTGAACACGAAGCGCGTCTTGGTTTCGATCTTCAGCGTGCCTTCGAGGACGCGGCCCTTCTTTTCGACGTAGAGGTAGAGCAGCACGCCGCCCTTGGGCTCGAACGAGATGAAGACTTCGCCGCCACGGAACGAGGGCCCATAAAGCAGGCGCTTATGCATGCTCCACTTCCAGCCCTTCAGCTTGGAGATCGGCTCCAGGCCGGCGAGCGGGTTGGCGTCACCGCCGACGGGCAGCTTCTTGGCCGGCGTCAGCTTCTCGCGCACCGACGCGCTCTCGCCGCGCAGTTTCCAGCCCTGCTTGCCATGGAGCCAGGTGCGCGTCGTGCACTTCTTTTTCTCGGCGTCCACGCGGAAGCCGTTGCGCATGCCGGGAAACGACTTCGTTGCGGCTTGCTCCAGGATCACCTCGCCGTCCTTGACGAACGCGACGCCGCGCGCGGAGGAACCCGCGGCGGTGAATACGCGGTAGGCGATCTGCTTGTTCTTCGCGTCGTGGAAGAGAACGGTCTGGTAGCGCTCGACCTCGCCCTCCTTGCCGAGCACGAAACGGCGCATGCGCACCGTGCGCTTGTCGGCGCCCCAAAGCCAGACCGTGCGCGAACGGATCTCCTGCCCGTCCGGGAAGCGCGCGACGGAGTTCCATTGGCCGTCGATCAGCGGGGCGAAGATGTCGAGCGGTGCGGCCGAGGCGAGGCTGGCCAGAGCGAGAATTGCAGCGAGTTTTTTCATGCCGGCTTTCTTGCCCACAGCAGTATGCGCGGGAAGGTGAAGGGGAACGGGTGATCGTCGGGAAGTGCCGGAAGCAGCATTTCGCGATGGCGCGTGACGAAGCGCTCGAAGTCAGATTCCGAAAGACGCGCGCGGTAGGCGTTGAGCAGTGTGCCGGCGACCCACTCGACGACATCGTCGCGGCCGTCGAGTTCGTGCAGGTAGACGTTGACGCGCACCTTCACATCCCGGAAGCCGAAGCGGTACAAGATGGCCGCGTAGTCGTCGGGTCGCAGTACCGAGGTGCCGCGCGCTTCGATGCCGAACTCGTCGGCGGCGATGCGGCGCGCCGTCTCGTGGCTGATGTGATGCTGGTTGGCCGGCATCTGCACGGCGAATTGCCCGCCCGGCGCAACCCACGCCGCGACGCGACCGAAGAGTGCTTCGTGGTCGGGCAGCCATTGGAGCGCCGCGTTGGAGAAGACGATGTCATACGGCGCGTCCGGTTCGAACTCCTCGATTGCCACGCGCCGGAACGAAAGTCCGTCCGCGTCCGGCGCCTCCGCCAGCATCGTCTCGGAGCGGTCGATGCCGAGCGTGGTGGCAGCGCGGGTGTGCAGCGCCCGGGTAAGTTTTCCCGTGCCGCAGCCTAGATCGAGGGCGCGTCCGCCCGGCGCGGGCTGCACATTTTCGAGCAGATCGTGGAACGGCTGTGAACGCTCCCGTTCGAATTGCTCGTAGCGGGCGGGATTCCAGCGCATCGGATCGGGCATTTGCGAGTGCCGATTGTCACCGATAGAGGCTGAAATAGGGTCTGTTTTTGATATCGGCCACCTGTCCGCTGTTCGTAGGATTGGGCCAAAGGAGTAAATCGGAATGAAGTCAAAGTCACATGTAGCGCTCGTACTAGCCGCGGCCCTCGCGGTTGGTTGTGGAAGCGGTGGAGGTGGAGGGGGCGAAATCACCACCGAAGGTCAGGTCGCCGGTTGCCTCACGGGCAATGTCATGGTGCTGCTCTTGTTGGCCAATCAGGCAAGCGAGATCATTGCCATCATCGACTCCGGCGGAGAGCC
>CBDURV010000634.1:0-2536 GCA_965369495.1 uncultured bacterium | reverse complement strand
GTGATCTTGTCCATCTCCGCGCCGCGCGCCGTGAGCAGGATTACCGGCGTCTCGTTGCCGTCGGCGCGCACCCGCTTCAAAATGTCGAAACCGCTCTTTTGCGGCAGCATGACATCGAGCAGCAGCAGGTCGAAACCGCCCTTGCGCGCCTCGCGCAGGCCCGCCTCGCCATCGCTGCAGACGACCACGTCGTAGCCCTCCGCTTCGAGGTTGTAGGCGAGGCCCTTGGCCATGTTCGCATCGTCTTCGACCAGTAACAGGCGGCTCATGTGGTTTGCACTCCGGCGTCTTCCGGCAGGACCAGCGTAACCTCGGTGCCCCCGCCCGCCGCCTTGCGCAATCGCACGGAGCCCTCATGCGCTTCCATCGTGGAAACGACGAGGCTCAGTCCCAGGCCGGTTCCCGGCGTCTCCTTGCGGTCGGCGCTTTCAAGACGCGTGAACGGTCGCAGCACGCGCTCGCGATCGCCCACAGGAATGCCAGCGCCGTGGTCGCGCACAACGAGCAGCACGTGCCCGTTGTCGGTGGATCCGCCCAGCTCGATGCGCTTGTCCTGTCGGCCATACTTGCGCGCGTTGTCGAGCAGGTTGTCGAGGGCGCGCAGCAGTGCGGCGCGGTCACCCTGCACCTGCGGCAACGCGGGCACGCTGGCCGTGAGCGCGAAGCCCTCCTTCTCCAGGCGCGGACGCCAGCGCGTCTCGACCTCGCGCAGCAGTTCCGCGGGATCGATCGAGCGCATCGTCAGGTTGGACCCGCGCGCCGCGTACAACAGCCCGTCGACGAGCGATTCGAGCCGCTGCCCCTCATCCAGAATCGTGTCCAGGAACTCCTCCTGATCTTCGGGTCGCACGCGTCCCGACCGCAGCGACTCCGCGTAGAGCCGGATATTCGCCAGCGGCGTCTTGAGTTCATGGGTGACGTTGGCGACGAAGTCGGTCTTGGCGGCGCTCAGACGATACGCGCGCCCAATGGCGAGGAAGGCGTAGACGGTGCCGACGAGCAGCAGCAGACCGGCCGCGCCGTAGAGCGCGACCACGCCCGGCAACCGCGCGCGATACTCCGCCTGCACGACGCCCGGCATGACGTCGCCGTACCAGTGCAGCATCTCGTACGGCTCCGGCAGCGTCATCTCGATCGCGCCCATGGTCACGAACTCGATCGGCGCACGCCGCAGTTCGAAACGATCCCCTTGACCCGTGACGCGCACGATTTGATTGCCGTCCCGAAACACGCCCGGCTGGGGCACGTATGACGCGAGCTTGTGCCGCTCCGCGGGGCTGCTCACCGGCTTCTGGCCCGCCTGCGCCAGCAGCGAGCGCCCGAGACGTTCCGACGGGCCTCCGAGCAACGCGCTCACATCGTCGATCCAAGCGGAATCCGGCTTCGATTTCAGCGCGCGGAAGCGGCGCAGCCGAACGAGCAGCGCGAGATCCGTCCCGACCACCGCCGGCTCGAGCAACGCATCGTCCAGCGCACCGACATCTCCGCGCGCCAGCAGCACACGCGCGCGTTCAGCGCTGGTGGTCGCCGCACGCGTCGCCTCGTCGAGCTTGCCGTTTCCGATCAGCATCACGGCAACCGAGAAGACGGGCGCCTCGAAGGCGCGCACCTGGGACGGCGGCGCGGGGCGCAGGAGCGTTCCATTCGCGGAATAGAGCGCGTAGGGCGCGGCGCGATCGAGCGCCTGCGTCAGTTGCGCCGCCTCGCGCCGCGCGTGCCCCTCGTGAACCGCCCGCGCCTTGCGGCGTTCCGTCTCGCGCAACGAGCCCTCGAGCTGCGTCAGGTGCGCGCGGCACGCGAAGACCACAAGCGCGAGGGCTACCGTTAGGCAGATGAGAAGCAGGGCTTGGGCGGAGCGCACGGGGGAAGTGTAGGGGGGCGCCCGAGCGAAGCCGCAACGAAGTTGTACTGGGCCCGCTAACGACTTGCCAGCGACGCCGCTCCATCCGCGTCAGCGGATGGGCCAGCAACACGCTACGCCGCGACAACGGGGCGGTCGGTCGCCTTGACCACCAGGAAGGAGACATCGTCCGCCAAGCGGCCGGCCGAGTGCTCCGTGATTTCCTTGGTCAGGCTGTCCACGATGCCGGGGGCGCGGTCGCCGTGAACGCGCGCGAGGGCGCTCTTGAGTCGTTCCACCCCGAACATCTCGCGGTCCTCGCCCATCGCCTCGGTGGCGCCATCGGTGTAGAGCAGGACGGCATCCTGGCACTGTAGCGGCGGAACGACGGTGCATACCTCGTAGCGCGCATGTTCCACGACCCCCAGCGCGGGCCCGGTGGGCAGGAGTTCGTCGAAGTCGCCGGTCGCCGCGCGGTAGACGATACCGGGGGTATGGCCGGCGGACGCGTAGCGAAGTCCGCCGGTGCGGAGATCGAGTTCGCCCAGGAAGAGCGACATGAAGGCGCCGGCGGGCATGTCGCGAATGAGTGCGCGGTTTACTTCGCGGAGTACGGCGCCGACGTCGCTGACACGCGGCAGACACGCGCCCGCTCGAGCCGCGTCAGCGGATCGGCCAGCAACCGCTCGATCCGCG
>CBDURV010000633.1:0-2537 GCA_965369495.1 uncultured bacterium | reverse complement strand
AGCTGCGAGATCCGCACCCTGCCCGCCGCGTCATCGGCCGACACGCGCAAGTCGCCGACGCCGTTCGAAGTGAGCCCGGTGCTGGCGCCGCTCTACCTGCGGGCGCAGGCGGAGTTCGGCGGATCGAACAGTCTCGTGCCGAACTTCGTCGCCAAGTGGATCGAGTTCCGCAACGAAGGCGACAAGCGCAAGTCGTTGGACGCGATTGTCGCGTCGACGACGCTGCGCGAATACGTGGTCGCGCCCGCGCAGAAGCTTGAGACGCTTCCGGAAGCACTCAACAAGCCCAGCACCGTCGGCGCGGTGTCGGCGATTCATGGGCGCATCCAGTCGCTGGCGGTCTACGGCACGAACGAACTGCTCGCGGAAGGCTTCCCGCCCGCCGTCAAGGGCGCCACCTACGCGGCAGCCGCGATCGCGATCCGCTCAAAGGTCGCGAAGATCCCGCTGCCCGGTCGCGGCGAGCCCGACAAGCGCAAGGAACTCGTGCGGCAGGACGCGCAGAAGCTGCTCGACATGCTGCAGAAAGCGACCTACCGCAAGGACAAGAAAGAGGAGGGTGAAGTCGGCGCCAGCATCCAGATCCGCCTCATGGACGGCACGCGCGGACGCGTGACGGTTCTCGACGGCGCCGTCGTGCACCTGATCCTCTACCCCAAGGACCCGTTCCGGCAGCAGCTTTACGGCCGAGCGATCGACGTGCCCGACGAGAAGGCCGATCCCGAGGCCGAGCCGGTCGAGAGCGGCGACGGCAGCACCGGCGGCGACTACGGCAGCGACCTCTCGGACGACGAGAAGCGTTTCATCGGACACGGCCGGCGCGGCGGACGAGCAGGGCGAGGGGGCGGCGGGAGACGGCGCTAGCGAATTCCGCGCGGAAACATCACGCGGCCATCGCCACCTCAAGCGCTCGACTCACAACCGCCTGTGTCCGCTTGGTGCCGTACCGCGCGGCGGCACGGCGGAGTTCCTCCGCGCACAGTCGGCCCGAGACCAGGGCGGCCGCAAGCGCCTCACCAAGTTCATCGAGGCCCAGGCCAACACGCTCGTGGTTCTCGAGCAGATCGACCGCGAACCACTCGCGCGACGGATCGCGCGGGAACCTAACCCGGCGGAGAACAAAGCGCCGGTTGCCGAACTGGAACACGCCGGAGCGTTTCGTGTTGTAGACGAGCTGGTCCGCGAAGACCGCGGTACTCCCGAGCCCCAACGAATTCCACTGCCCGGGCCCGGAGAAGAGGAACGGACCATCGTCGAGCAGCGCGCGCATCAGCTCACGGTCGCTGGGCGGAACCAAGCCGAAACGGTTCCGCTCCGGCCGGTAGAAAAGCCCATGGCGCAGCTCTACAAGCTCCCGCTCCCTAACCAGACGCTTGACCAGGCGCGTCGGATTGGCGCCCCATCGAGCGAACTCTCTCGTTCGATAGACGCGACCGCGCTTGAGAAGAGGCTTGGCGGAGGTAGTCATGTCCGTATGAATTTTCCCGAACAAATCATACATCTATTGTCGGCGGTTTCAAGCCTGCGACTGAACACGGCCCGGGTCACCTCCCGCGCCGCCGCGATGTCCGAGCGAGCGCCGCCGCCACCAACTGCCGCGTGAAGCCCTCGTGGCCGGCGGAGTCGTGCAGCAGGCACTCGTCGGCGCCGCCCGCATCGTCGGGCGGATAGTAGATGCCGCAGTTGGCGTTGATCTCCAACAGGTAGGGCGTGCCCGACGCATCCACGCGAAAGTCGCAGCGCCCGAACCCAGCCCCCCGCAACCCCCCAAAAATTGCCGCCGAGTCGCGCCGCAACCGGGCAGCCAGCCGCTTGTCATTGACCGGCGCCGTCTTCATGCCATCGAAGTCCACCCACTTCAGGTCGGAATGCTTGAACGACTCGCCCGGCGGGAAGTGGTACTCGACCGGGGTGTAGGTCGTCGGGCGCGCAGCCGAGCGCGGGTTCTCGGCGACGAGCACGGTGCATTCGCGCCCGGCGATGTACTCCTCGATCAACGCGCGCCCGTGCCGCGACATGATCTTGCGCGCTTGGCGACGCAGGCCCGCCGCCGTGACCACGCGCGATGCGCGCGAGATGTCGATGCTTGCGTAGCTGCTGTAGTGCTTGACGAACAACGGGAAGCGCAGTCGCGAAGCCGCGCGCTCGACGTCGTCGGATGAACGTGCCATGACCGATGCCGGCGACGCGATGCCCAGCCGCTTGCAGACTCGCTTCATGGTCACGCGCGACGGCTCGTAGAAGACCGAGTTGGAGCCGGTGAACGGTACGCCCAGCCGCTCGAGCGTGCGGATCACTTCGATGCCGGGCGAGTCCTCGTCCGCGGCGCCGTCGCAGAGATTGAAGAAGACGTCGAACCCGTCGCGTGCCAGCGCCTTGATCGTGCGCACCGAAGACGACTTCTCCAACGCCTCGACATGCCACTCCGCCTCCGGCATGAACGGCCGCGGATCACACGGCCAGTCATCGTCCGGAAACGGATCGGCGTCGAGATCCTGGTTGGTCAGCAGGCAGATGCGCACGGCTCGAAGGGTACA
>CBDURV010000632.1:0-2564 GCA_965369495.1 uncultured bacterium | reverse complement strand
AACCAGAACGCGTTCCGGGCTCCCAGCGGCATGAGCGGATTGTATGCACTCCGCGCGCCACCGCCAGCACGCCCCCGCTTCTTGGCCTGTCCCCCGGTGCGGAGTAGACTCCGCCACTCGACCATGTGCGGCATTATTGGCATCGTAGGTCCGGACCCGGTGGCCCCGGACATTCTCAATGGACTCGTCGCAATTCAGCATCGCGGACAGGACGCGGCTGGCATTGCGACCTTTGACGAGCGCATGCACCTGATCAAGCGCTTCGGCCTCGTGCGCGACGCGTTCGAGGACGGAGACACCGTGCGCCTGCCCGGCCGCGTCGGCGTGGCGCACGTGCGCTACCCCACAGTCGGGCTCGGCACGGTGGACGACGCGCAGCCGCTCGCACTCAACGCGCCGTACGGCCTCGCCATGGTGCACAACGGCAACGTGACCAACTTCTCGGGGTTGCGCACCGAGCTGGAAGAGCGCGAATTCCGCCAGATCAACACGGAGTGCGACGTCGAGGTGATCCTCAACGTCTTCGCCGAGACGCTGGCCAAGCACACCGGCGAGGACTTCGTGGACGCCTGCGAGAAGGCGGGCCGCGAGGTCTACGCGCGCGCCGCGGGCGCCTACTCGGTGGTCACCGCCGTGCACGGCAAGGGGCTCGTCGCCATGCGCGATCCGCTCGGCATCAAACCGTGCATCTACGGCCGCCGCGGCGACATGCACATCATCGCCAGCGAATCCTGCGTGCTCGACACGATCGGCGCCGAGGTGGTGCGCGACCTGAATCCGGGCGAGGTGCTCGTGATCGACCTCGACGGCACCGTCTCAAGCCGCCAGGCGGTGCCCGGCAAGAACTGCCCGTGCATCTTCGAGTTCGTCTACTTCGCGCGGCCCGACTCGATGATCGACGACATCAGCGTCTATAAGACGCGCCTGCGCCTGGGCGAGCACATCGCCTCACTGGTGCGCGAGCGCGGCATCGAGCCGGACGTCGTGATCCCCGTGCCCGACAGCGCGCGCCCGGCCGCCCAGTCGACGGCCGAGCACCTCGGCGTGAAGTTCCGCGAGGGGCTGCTCAAGAACCGTTACATCGGCCGCACATTCATCATGCCCAAGCAGAGCGAGCGCCGCAAAAGCGTGCGCCACAAGCTTTCGCCGCTGCGGCTGGAGATCGAGGGCAAGAAGGTGCTGCTGGTGGACGACTCGATCGTGCGCGGCACGACCATGCGCGCCCTGATCCAGATGGTGCGCGATGCGGGCGCGCTCAAGGTCTACGTCGCCAGTTCCTGCCCCCCCATTCGCCACCCATGCGTCTACGGCATCGACATGAGCGTGCGCGGCGAATTCGTGGCCGTGGACCGCGAGGAAGCGGAAGTAGAAAAGGTCCTCGGCGCCGACGCGCTCATCTACGCCCGCCAGGATGCGCTGCTCGAGGCCGCGCATGTCGGCAACCCCGATATCAAGAACTTCTGCCGGGCGTGCATGGACGGCGTCTACCCGACCGGGGACGTCGACGAAGCGTTGCTGCACGACATCGAGTCGGAGCGTCTCAAGGCGCATCAGGCGATTGAGAACGAGTAACCCGATCGGCTTTGGGCTTTGAGCTCTGAGCTTTGCGAAGCGACTAAGCCGACCAACCGCGCACCGTTCTCGATGGGGCCTCGGTTGGCTCAACGCAGTCCCCCGCGACAACCGAGCCCCCATACCGATCGCTCGCGAGCGGATGAACTGGTTGAGGCGCAAAGCCTCAAGCCCAAAGCTCAAAGCCAAAACTCGCACGCGCCGCAGTCGATGCAGGTGTCCGGATCGATGTAGGGCAACTCATGCCGCGCGATGCTCAGATCAACAATTCAACCCATTGGACTTAGTCTGATAGACTAGCTTGATGGAGACGATCAACACGCACGACGCCAAGACCCATCTCTCCAAGTTGCTCGAGCGCGCGGCTCAGGGCGAGGAGTTCATCATCGCGAAGGCGGGCAAACCTATCGCGCGGCTGATCGGCTATCGAGAAGATGACCGTGACCGCAGCGGCGGCCAGTGGAAAGGGCTCGTGCGCGTGAGCGAAGACTTCGATGCGCCCCTGCCCGACGCCATCGCGGACGGCTTCGGAGACAAGGCGTCGTGACGGGATATCTGCTCGATACCCATGTGCTGCTCTGGTGGCTCGGCGACCCGACGCAACTATCCAAGTCCGCGCGGTCGGCGATCGGGGATGGCGGCAACGAGGTGTACATGAGCGCGGCGGCGGCCTGGGAAATGGCGATCAAGAAACGGCTGGGCCGCCTCGACTTTCCTGCGAACCTCGTCGAGGTGCTTCGTGACGAACACATCAACGTCCTGCCGATCGGACTTGAGCATGCGTTGGGCGTTTCGGATCTTCCGTTGCACCACCAAGACCCGTTCGACCGGATGATGGTGTCCCAGGCAAAAGCCGAGGACCTCACGATCATCACTCGCGACGATCTGATCCCCCAGTATGGCGTCCGTGTGTTGCGAGCATGACTGCGCCATCGATGACGCAGTGGGCGTATCTCGGTAGTACCGCGTCAGAGACAAGTCTTCCCAGGTCG
>CBDURV010000631.1:0-2586 GCA_965369495.1 uncultured bacterium | reverse complement strand
AGTTCGAGGCGCAGGTCGAGGTCCTCGGCCGCCATCGCTTTCTTGAGCAACTCCTCGGCGGGCACGTCGTAGGTGGTGCGATAGACGGCCAGCGCCTCGGGCGGCAGCTTGGCGAGCTCCTTCACGCACAGTTCGCGCGCGGGGTAGTAGAGGATGCCGTCATTGGTGTGGACGGCGGAGTGCAGCGTCTCGGTGTCGAGTTCCGGGAAAATCGCGGCGTCGCCCTCGATCACGCGCTGCAGGATGTCGATCATCTTGGACCAGTCGCCGTTGCGGCCGAGCGCCTGCCCGCGGCTCAAATAGCGCGGAATGGCCTCGTCGGTCAGCAGGGCGACCTCGCCTTCGCCCGCGGGCGACGACGGCAACGGAACCAGGAAGAGCAGGAGAAGGGCGAATAACCTACGCACGACGCCCGAATATACGCGCCAACTACGCTTCCCGCTTCAGGAAGGGCAGGGCGAGGAAGGGCAGGCAGCCTCCCGCCAGCGCGAGCAGGATCGCCGCGCGCAGGCTGACGGCGTCGATTGCCCAGCCGGCGAGCAGGGCGATCAGGCCCATGCCGACGCGACAGGCCATCGACTCGATGCTCAGAACCGTGGCGCGGCGGTCGGCGCTGCGCACCAGTCGATTGAGGATTGTCCGCGTCACGAGCGGGTAGGCGCCGAAAACCGCCCCCTGGATGCAGAAGAGCAGCGATGCGGCCGGCATGCGGAACGCCAGCAGCAGGCCGAACATGACCAGCACCGCGATCGGCATGGCCAGCAGGGCCGCCCGCTCGCCGTATCGGCGCATGAATGCGTCGGCTTTCCAGGCGGTGATCGCGCCCACGACGTTGACCAGCGCCAGCACCGTGCCGTAGCGGTCGGGGCTTACGCCCTGCCATGACAGCAGCGGGTTGTAGAAGGAGACAATGGCGATGCGAAGCAGCAGGAAGACGCCGACGGAGTAGACGATCAGCCGCAGGATGCCGGGCACGCGCGCCACGTCGCTCAGCGCCGCGCGTGTGATTTCGCGCGCCGAGGCGCTGCGCGCGCGTGGAGGTTCCACCATGAAGAGTGCGGCGATGACGCCCACGAAGCTGAGCGCGCCGGTGATCCAGTAGGCGGGCGCGGGACCGTGGTCGGCGACGATGAAGTAGTCGGTAAGCGGCATGCCGATGGCCGTGAACCCGAGCCAGATCATCTGCCCCGCCCCCTCGGCGCGCGCGTATTCAGTCTCGCGCTTTTCGGCGGCGAGCGAGTCGTAGAGCATGGCCGAGTCGGCGCCGCTGATTAACGCCGTGCCGAGCGCGAAGAAGATCTCCCCGATAAAAAACGTCTGAAAATCGTGCGCGACCGCAAAGACCCAGCAGCCGATGCCGTTGACCAAAGCGCCCAGAACCAGCGAGAACTTGCGGCCCAGTCGGTCCGCGATCACCCCCGATGGCACTTCGGTGACCATCACGACCCAGTAATAGATGAGCTGAAACAGCCCGTATTCCGTAGGCGACAGCCCGCGGACATCGGTCATGTAGTAGTAGATATAGGGAGCGAAGAGCAGCGCCCGCGTCGTCCCGCGAAAGGCGAGGAAGAGGCGGAAGTTGCGGGAGGCGATGGAGATGTCGAAAGCCTACGGGATCCTGGGTGTTCTGCTGCTGGTTGGTTGCAGCAGCACGAACTACCTGTCGTCCGGACCGGAGGTCGAGGCCGAGGTGCAGCAGGCGCTGGACGCCACAGACAGAGGCGAAGCGGCGCTCGCAACCGGGCGCGCGCACTACTGGATGTACGGCAAGAGCCTGGCTGCTGAGCGGAGCGAGTTGATCGCGGCCCTGCGCGCCGCGCCGTACGTACGGCCGGAGGATTTCACCGGCTTGCCGGCGCACGTTCCTCGCAACGTGGAAGTCATCTTCAATGACGAAGACCTTGTCGTCGCTTGGGTGCGCTCAGAGGTGTTTGAAGTTCGCTGCCCGACCGGCACGCTGCACGTCGAGCGAGTCGAGTGGCCCAGCGATTCTGCTCCCTCGTTCCGTATCTCCCTGATCCAGGAGAAGAAGGTGCTCTATGCGGGCGGCAAGGACAAGCCCCGCATCGATCGCGCCTGGCGTCGCCTCGCAGCGGCGGCCCGCCGCGGTTCAACCGTTGAGTTGGAAGGCAGCCAGAGTATGGACCGACCGCTCTCCGATCTCCGGAGACTCGGCGTCGACTTCCGTGGGATCTCCAGGTAGCGGGGTATAATCCCTCGCTATCATGGATCTGGATGCATTAAGGTCGTTCTATCACGTCGCGCGCGAGCGCTCGTTCTCGCGCGCCGCCAAGGTGCTGCACGTTTCGCAGCCGGCCATGTCGGTGCGCATCAAGACGCTGGAAACCGAACTGGGCGATCGCCTCTTCGATCGCGCGCGGCAAGGGGTGGCGCTGACCGAAGCGGGTGCCGTGCTCTACGAGTCGGCCGAAAAGATCTTCGCCGACGTGGAAGAAGCACTCACCAAACTGCGCGAACTCAAGCAGAGCGGCGGCGGGCACGTGCGGCTTGGCTGCTCCGACACCGCCAGCATGAACCTGCTACCGGCGGCGCTGAAGAAGTTCCGCAAGAAGTTCGAGGCCGCGG
>CBDURV010000630.1:0-2591 GCA_965369495.1 uncultured bacterium | reverse complement strand
GGGAACTCCATCAGCTTGTCGATGTCCTTGATCGTGATCAGGCCGCGCAGGGTCATGTCGTCATCGACGAGCAGCAGCTTCTCGACCTTCTCGCGCAGCAGGATCTTCTTGGCATCTTCCAGCGTCGTGCCCATCGGACCGGTGACCAGCTTGTCGCTCGTCATGACCGATGCGATGGGCGCGTGCGCGTCGGTGCGGAAGCGCAGGTCGCGGCTGGTCAAAATGCCCACCACGCGCCGACCATCGACGATGGGAATTCCGGAAATCCGGTTCTCGGCCATCGCGCGCTGCGCGGTGCCGATCGATTCCTCGGCGGGCAGCGTGATCGGATCCTGGATGATTCCGTTGACCGACCGCTTGACGAGGTAGACCTGCTTGACGTGCTGCTCGATCGACAGGTTCTTGTGGATGATCCCCAGTCCGCCCTGCTGCGCCAGATTGATCGCCAGCGCGGACTCGGTGACCGTGTCCATCGCCGCCGAAACGATCGGCACATTGAGGGGAACGTTGCGGCTCAGGCGCGTCCGAACATCCGCCTGTGCACCCAGCATTTCGCTATAGCCGGGGACCAGGAGAATGTCGTCGAACGTGATGCCTTCGCCGATGATTCGGTTGTCCATGCGCACTTTGCTCCGCGATTGCGGGAGTGCGCCGGCCTTCCGGTGGGAAAAACCTGCCCGGAGAAACAACACCGGGCGCTCTCCCGCGCCCGTAGTGGAATCCTCCAATATAGCGTCAGAACCGACAGAATCGAGCTTTCAGCCGCCTCCGCGAGCACGTTCCGTTTCGGCCTTGGGCTATGGGCTTGGGGCTTTGCGCAGCGACCAGACAGATCACATCGCGAGCGTACTGGTATGGGGCCTCGCCTGTCGCGGGGGACGACTCCGGGACTGCCGAGGCCCAATCGCAGTCGGCGCGCGAGCAGTTGGCCTGGTCGTGGCGCAAAGCTCAAAGCCCAAGGCCCAAAGCCGCCCACGAGAGACCCCTCTACACGTCCGAGTCCCTGCGTCCGTAATACCGCCCGAACGGGCTGCGAATGAAGCGGCGGTAGGAAACGTCCTCGACGCGCACGAAGCCTTTCGCCGTGCCGTCATCGAGCAGTGCGTGCAGGATGCCGCACACGCCGGCGGCGGTGGAGACCTCGATGCCGGTGAAGAAATGGCCGCCGATGTTGCGCCCCTCTACCTTGCGCCAGTAGGTGCGCTCCTCGAGGCGGCCATCGACAAGGCCGAGGCCGCGCACGGAGACGAGCGTGAAGTCGTCGCGCGTGGCGGGAATCGAACGGTGGAAGATTCTCACCAGCTCGTCCGCGTGGTCGCGGAAGCGCAGGTCATCCATCAGGAACCGGATCAGTTCGAGGTGGCCCGGATAGCGCATGGTCTTGTAGTCGAGGCGGCGGATCTTGCCCGCGTAGGTGTGACACAGCGTGCCGACGCCGCCGGAGGTGGTGAACGCCTCGTAGGTCACGCCATCGACAATGACCTCCTCCTTGCCTTCCAGCGGCGGCACCATCGTCACCTCGCTGTTGCGCAGCGACTCGCAGGGATGGATGTACTCGTTGACGAGCCCTTCGGTGGACCACGTGAGGTTGTACTTGAGCCGGTTGTTGGGCTGGTCCGGGAGCGCGCCGACACGCAGCGTGAGCGCATAGATCTCGTCGAACTGCTCGATGATGTGCACGCCGGCGAGCGAGATGAAACCGGGCGCGACACCGCACTGCGGAACGAATGCCACGCCATCGACCGAGTCGGCCAACTCCTTGACGAAGCGGGTGACCTGGACATCCTCGGTGAGATCGAAGTAGTTGACGCCCGCTTCCGCCGCGCACTCCGCGATCTGCGGATTGGCCACGAAGGGGGCGGCGGAGACGACGGCGTCCATGCCATCCATCGCGCGGAGCAATTCCTTCTTCTCCGAAGCGTCGCCGTCGAAGGCGGTGGCCGTCTCGACCTCGGCCGCGACCTTGGCCGCTGCCTCGGGCCGCGCGTCACAGAGCCGGACCTGATAGCCCGCCTCGGCTCCGAGCATATGAACGATAGTCCGACCCACCCGGCCGGCCCCGACGACGAGGACGTTACGCATAGCGGTGAGTTTGCCCGCTCAGCCCCGAAACGCGAAGCAATCCAAAAAGAGAGGGCCGGCACAGGCCAGCCCCCCGAGTGAGTTCGCTTGGATTCGGCTCATCCACTTGCGCGGACAGGCAGAGTAATTGTGCCCCAAGAGAACGTGAATTCAGCTCGTCACCGTCTGAAGTCTATCGGCTCCGCCATGCCGCCACGCGTGTCGATTTCGCGCACGAAGCGGTCGCCCGCCTTGCCCGCGTCGAAGGTGGCCACGACACGGTCCACCCGCTTCGGGGGAACAGCCGTGTAGAGCGTGCCGCCACCCGGGACCCGACGCATACGGCGGAACTGGAGATACTTCTGTGTCTTCGCGCCCATAATCGTCGCCTTGATCGTCGCGGGCAGGGAACTGCCGGTCTGCCTCGCGAAGAACTCGACGTGAATCGCGCGGCGCGGCGCCGCCAGCAGCACCATCTGGCGCCGGACGGTGTCCGGAATCGGGCGGTCATACCCAATCTCGTAGCCGTT
>CBDURV010000629.1:0-2600 GCA_965369495.1 uncultured bacterium | reverse complement strand
AGGGGCGCGTCTACCTGAGCGAAAAGTTCATCGAGGAGTTCGGCGCCCCCCACGATCCCGATCTGCCCCTGCAGGACCGGCACCGCGATCTCGCCGCCAGCCTGCACCAGGTTGTCATGGGAATCGTGCGCCGCATGACGGAGTTGGCCCGCGACAAGAGCAAGTCGCCCAACCTCTGCCTCGGCGGCGGTCTCTTGCAGAACTGGGGCCTGGTCGGCGAAATCGACCGCTCCGGCCTTTTTGAGAACGTCTACGTCCCGCCCGCGCCGGGCGACGACGGCACGGCCCTGGGCGCAGCGCTCTTCCACTACCATTCCGATCTGCAGCGCCCGCGCACCGCTCCGATTCTGCGCGCCGATTTCGGGCCCGCCTTCCCCGAGGAGGACGTCGCCTGGGAACTCGACCGGCTCAAGCTCAAGCCGCGCAAGCCCGCCGATCTGCCCACCGCGACCGCCGAGCGCATCACGCGCGGCGAGATCGTCGGCTGGTTCCAGGGTGCGGCTGAATTCGGCTCGCGTGCGCTCGGCCACCGCAGCATCTTTGCCGATCCGACCGATCCCGCCACACGCGCGCGGCTCGTCGCATCGGTCAAGGCGCGCAACGAATTCCACCCCTTCGGGCTGTCGGTCACCGAAGAGGCGGCGCACGAGCTGTTTGAGAACTACCGCTCCTCCCCCTTCCTCGAGCGCACCGTGCAACTCAAACCGGAAGCGCAGCGACGCCTTCCCGCCGTTGCCGCAGTGCAGGAGGGCACACGCGTGCAGACCGTGAACAAGGAGCGCGAGCCGCTCTTCCACGCGCTGCTGACGGCGGTCGGCCACAAGACCGGCGTGCAGGCCGTGCTCAACACCTCGCTCAACGAGCCCGGCCGACCGATGGCAACGACGCCGAGAGACGCGATTGGGTCGCTCTACACCACGGGCCTTGACGCGCTGGCCATCGGACCGTTCCTGCTTTCGAAGTAGGAAGGCTAGACGCTTGAGGCCGAAGTTTGCCTCCTGCGCTTGCTGCGCTGCGCGCGCTGTGGGCTTTGAGCTCTGAGCTTTGCGCCGCGACCCGATAGCAGCGTGGCGTGGCAGCCGTCGTTGGGCCTCGGTTGATATCGGGGCCGCAATTGAGACTATCGAGTCCCCCTCGCCTCCATGCGCGGAATGACAGTCTGGTCGCGACGCAAAGCTCAGAGCTCAAAGCCCAATACCGTTTCCACGACGGGCTCGATACTCCGGCTTCACGCTTCTAGCTGAGTCCGCAAACGGGCAACCGTGGGATCGTCCCAGTTTCGGAGATACGGTCCCCAATCCGCAACGATCTTTTCGTCTTGCGGGGCTGTCGGTAGCGGTTCGCTCGGATGGCAGCCGTAGACGAAGAAGTCGTCACGCCCCATGCGTTCGGCGACGAGCGCAAGCGCGCGCTTTTCGGTGAGTGCGCGCGCGTGGAAGGTGTGCGTGTGGGGCGCGCCGCTGTCTTCGTAGATCAGCGCGATGCGCCACCAGCGGACGTTCACAACGACTCGCAGACTTCCCGGCTGGCGGCGACCACCAAGTCGATGTCCTCGTCGCTGTGCGCCAGCGAAACGAAAAACGCCTCGTACTGGCTGGGCGGCAGGTAGACGCCGCGTTCCAACATGCCGCGGTGCCAGCGCGCGAACTTGTCCGTGTCGCAGGCGGCGACATCGTCGATGTTGCGCATCGCGCCGTCGCCAAAGAACACGGTCATCATCGATCCGACGCGCTGCACGTTGAGCGGCGCGAGTCCGGTCGCCAAGCGCGCGCCGATCCGTTCGAGTTCGGCGTACTGCCCCGCGTCCATCGATTCGAGCGTTGCGAAACCGGCGGCCATCGCGAGCGGGTTGCCCGACAGCGTTCCGCCCTGGCTCACGCACATGCCCAGCGGCGCGACGTTCTCCATGTAGCGACGCGAACCGCCGAAGGCGCCGACCGGCATGCCGCCGCCGATCGTCTTGCCCATCGTGGTCATGTCGGCGCGCACGCCGAAGCGCTCCTGCGCACCGCCGCGCGCCACGCGGAAGCCGGTGATCACCTCGTCGAAGATGAGGCAGGACTCGTGCTCGTCGCAGACCGATCGCAGTCCCTCGAGGAAACCGGCAACCGGCGGAATGCAGCCCATGTTGCCGGCGACCGGTTCGACGATCACGGCCGCGATCTCGGGGCCGCGTTCGGCAAAGAGCGCGCGCACGGCATCGATGTCGTTGTAGGGCGCGGTGAGGGTGAGCGCCGCCGTCGCCGCGGGTACGCCGGGCGAGTCGGGCTGTCCCAGCGAAAGCGCGCTGGAACCGGCGGCAACGAGGAACGGATCGGCGTGGCCGTGCCAGCAGCCTGTGAACTTGACGACCAGGTCGCGCCCCGTAACGCCGCGCGCCACGCGAATGGCGGACATCGTCGCTTCGGTGCCGGAGTTGGTAAAGCGCACCATCTCGACCGACGCCATGCGCTCGCAGACGAGGTCCGCCATGACCGTTTCGCGTTCGGTGGTGGCGCCGAAGCTGGTGCCGCTGCGCAGCGCCTCTTCGGAAGCGGCAACCACGTCGGGATGCGCGTGGCCGCGAATCAACGGTCCCCAGCTCATGACGAGATCGACGT
>CBDURV010000628.1:0-2606 GCA_965369495.1 uncultured bacterium | reverse complement strand
CCGCGACGAGTTCGTCGTAGATGTCCAGCAGCGGCGAAACGCCGTTGCTGCCCCAGCTCACGGCCATGTGCGGCGCGCCGTCGAGATCGACCAGCTTGTCGGCGCCGAACAGCTGCCCGTACGCGACTACCGTCTTCATCGCCTTCTGCAGCACGTCGCCCTTCTTGCCGTCGTAGATCGCCTGCTCCTCGGCGGTGAGCTTCAGCACCGGCTGCGCGTCGCTGTGCTTGGCGTTCGCCTTGGAGTGGCCGGTATGGGTCGCGTGGGTAAAGTTCGGGTCGGTCCCGATCTGTCCGCCGAGTTGATGAGTCGCTGTTCGATCCGTCACGAGTTTTTCTCCTTCTGATGCCATGAAAGCACCCCAATCGCCGCGCCGATACTGTCACTTTTGACGCTGCATCATCTTCGCCATGCCAACGGCGTTGCGGCACGCGTGCCGCAAATGGCACGCATAACCGCCCGCCCCGCAAGACCTTATGCCAATCCGGAGGCGAAGTTACTTCGACTCTAGTGCGGAGGCGAAGTTACTTCGACTCTAGTGCTTCATCCAATCGGGTTTGATGAACGTGAGGGAAAACTTGAGGCCGTAGGTATCGGGACTGCCGTCGTTGAGTGTGTAGTAGGGCTGGATCGCGATGTTGACCGGCGTCTCGCCCGTCCAGACCTTTCCGAATCGCAGGCCGAGCGGGAACGAAATGCGTCCGTCGTTCTGCCAGTCAACCGTGGCTGTCTGGTCGGTCCAGCCGATGTAGCCCCAATCGAAGTGTTTGACCCAGATGATCTGGAAGATCAGCTTGTTTACGTTCTGTCGATCGCCGTCTCCCGCGAACGACCAGAGGTTGTAGGCCAAGAGTCCCATGACGGTTTTGGGCTTGCCCTTGTACATATAGAGCGCCATCGGCCCGAGCTCCCATTTTCCGCTTCCGAGTTTGTCGTCGGTGGCGGTCGGGAGGCTCATGACCCCGCCCCAGCCGAACGTCCCGTGGGAGACCTGGATGAACTCGGCATCCAACAGGAACAGATCGCCGAGCCCGGACTCGCGGTCCGGCCCCGTCGACGTCGCAATCGGAAGCGCCGGGCGCAGCACGTTGGACTTCGTCAGCGGCAGAACCGGCTGGAAGAGCCACGTGTTGGCGAGCTGATCGCCGCCCTCGAAGCGCGAGTTCCAGTAGAAGAATCCCAGTTGGGCCAGGACCGCGGACGGGTCGGTCGCCTGCTCGGCGAGATTCACGCTGGACTTGTGAGCAGGGTGGGCCGCCTTGACACGCGGGTCGTGGCCTGCCTTGATGGCGGAGATGGCCCTTTTCTTCTGCTCGTCGGTGAGCTTGCCGGAATCTTGGTTGGCCGCCAACGCGCCAAACCACTCGTTCGCCCGGGGCATCGCGCGCAGCGATTGCACGATGTCGGATCCAATCGCCGCGCGCGCGCTGCCAGTGCCCGTGCTGCCGGTGACCGAGCCAGCCAAGGAAGTTGCCGCGTCTCTGTCCGCGACCGCAAGATAGCGTCCGACACCGTCCCCACCCGATGCCCGCGCCATCGAGCGCAGCATCGTGTAGGCGGACTGATCGGTGGACAGCGAGGAACTCAGGTAGGCCTCCACATCCCCGTCAAGACCCGACGAAGTCGGCAACGGAGCACTCGTCTGCGCCACGCTATGCACTGCCTCAGGCGAACGCGAGGATCCCGTTAGCTGCTGTTCCGGCAGCGAAGCACATGCGACGGCCCCAAGGAGCATGGTCAAGGCCGTGAGCGTGGCTGAACGTCGTACGCGCATTCCATTTCCTCCGATAGGTGGCTTGAAGCTAGCGTTTGCCGCATGACTTTCGAACTGTCAGAACTGACAGGCGTTCGCCTAGAAGCGCGCCTACGGTGTCGCCGAGCCGCTTGAGGCATGCCCATTCTTCTCGCTGGCGGAGAGCTCGATTGCTACGCGAACCTCCGCGCCCTGTTGCGGCGCGGAATCGATCTTGAACTGGCCGCCGATGGCGCGCGCTCGCTCGCGCATTCCCACCAACCCCAACCCGCCGTCCGCGGTTGCCGGGTCGAATCCGCGGCCGTTGTCCCGCACGACAAGTTCGAGCGTGTCGTCGGCGCGTCGGAGCGAAACGCCAATGGCGGTGGCGCCGCTGTACCGCACGGCGTTGCTGAGCGCCTCCTGCGCGATGCGATAGAGCGCCACGGTTCGTTTCGCGCCGAGCGCTGCCGGGGCACCGCTCACACTCACCTCCACGTCCGCACTGCTGTGCTCCGCGACCCGCGCGGTGAGGCTCTCCAGGGCGGTTCCCAATCCGACGGTTTCCACCCAGGCGGGATGCAGGACATGCGAGATGCGCTGAATCTCCCGGCCCACCGTGCGCGCGTCCGCGACGCAGCGCGTGCGGCGCGCATCGCTGTCGGCGGACTGGATCTGCAGGACCAAGAGCGCCATTTGCTGGCCGATTTCGTCGTGCAGTTCGTGGGCGATTCGCTTGCGCTCGTCTTCCTGCGCGTGCAGGGCGTGCAGGCCCATTCGACGTGCTCTTTGTTCCGCATCGCGGCGCAGGTCCACCTCCGCACTCAGTTCGCGGTTGTGGCGGTGCAGGAACCGCACGCGGGAGCGATGGAGC
>CBDURV010000627.1:0-2607 GCA_965369495.1 uncultured bacterium | reverse complement strand
AGGCACCTTGAGCCGGACGACATGGAGTTGCCGCCGGAGTGGCGCGAGTGGGACACGGAGATCGAAACGTTCCTCGGTCTGCTCGACGTAGTGGCCGCGGATTCGAACCTCGTGAAGGAGCGCGCACTTGAGCAGTACTTCGGGAGCACGGGCCTCGGCGAACAACTGCTCGCTGAGTCCGAGTCGATGGAGGTCATTTTCGACTCGTGGTTCCTGACGCTGCACCGCGCCAAGCCGGGCGCGAAAACGAATCCGGAACTCCTGCTCCAACGGCGGGATCTCACGGAACGCCACCGCGCGCTGGCCGTCGCCGTCCGCGATGCGCGTCCATCCATCTACCGCATCGACCGCATCGATGCGCCCTTCGTGGAGCTCACCGACCTCGTCGGAACGGGCGAATACCGCGTCTGCGACCCCGTGCTAGCAAGATCCATGGAAACCGGCTCGCTGCTGTGCGCGATCGTCTTCGAGGCCGGCCCGTTCCTCGCCGCGCTGGCCGTCGGCCCCTGGGTCCCGGGCCATCTTGGCGGGACCTTGGTTGACTATCTGGAGGAACACGGGATTCCGGTCACGCCGGAAGGCCTGGCGCGGCATACGAACTTCGGTGGCCGCATGGCAGCTTCGATGGCCGGCGACCCTCCCGCGTCTCGGCCTCCGGTCAACATGGAAAAGCACGAGATCGTGTTCCACGTCGCGGACTTCCGCGTTGAGAACGCCGATGCTGTCGCCGCGACGCTGCGCGTCCGACCCGACATGCGCTTCGACGAAAACGACGGCTGCTTCGTCTGGCGGCATATGGAAATGAAGATGGCGGGCAGCCCGCTGATACTCGGGCAGCTGGAGTTTCTGGGTGACCACCTCGTACTCGAGTGCAATTCGGTGGAGCGCTACGAGGAGGCGCGGGCGCTGCTCGAACGCATCGACGGCGTGGAATTCGAGAGCGTGCGACTTCGCGACCTCGAGCAGCAGCTTGCGGGCGACGTGCCGGCCGACGATCTCCGCGGCCCCGATGAGGAAGCGTCTGCTGATTTCGACCCGTCCGACCCCGAGTTCGCACGCGTGATGATCGGAATCCAGCGGAAGCTCATGTTCGAGTGGATCGATGCACAGGTCCCGGCCCTCGGCGACCGCACGCCGCGCGAGCTCTGCGCCACCCCGGAGGGACGCCGCCGCATCGCGTTCTGGATTCGGACGATGCCGAAGTCGAGCCCCGCCGTTCCCGACGAAGTGTTCGAGGAGATCCGCGCCGACGCGATGGCGGAACTCGGAATCTGAAGGGGTGCGGGGAGTTCGAGTGCCACCCGGCTCCGTAATCCCGTTGCTTGACCCGAAACCGGAGCCGTGGTTCGAACTCAGGTCGCGGACGGCCCTGAAGCAACGCGGCCTGACTTGAGCATCGACATGACGACGAGCGCCATCGCGACTATCGTCATCACGCAACCCGCTCCGCTCAGACCGCGACCTTTCGCCAACAGCAACACAGCGATGGGGACGTTGAGCCCCGCCGCGACGGCGCACACGACGAGCGTGAAGACCTGGGCGCGCGCAAATCGGTAGTCCATCGATGCATCGTAGTACGAAAACGACAGCGCGAGATGGCGCGCGGCACCCGCGTGCGAAAGGTCCTTGCCCCCGCACCCCCTCAAACCTAAACCGGGATCGACCGCCACGGACGGATGCGCCCGATCGCCAAGCGCTGCTTGTGAATGACGGTGGAGATGTCACTCAGGTACTCGGTCTTTTTGACTTCTTCGAGGTAGAGGTTGCGGCTGGCAACGGCGTCCAGCTTGAAGCACCAGACGAGGCTCATGAGCGGGTTGATCCAGAGCTCGCTGCCGTGGGTGCGTTCGGTTGCGTGGTGATCGCCGTAGTGGCCCTCGATCGCGGACATGACCGACGAGCAGATCACGCTTTTGCGCTTCGGCATCTGCTCGAACGTCGCGTGCACGGCTTCGCGGTAGAGCTGTACTTCGGGCATCGTCTCGAGGAGTGAATGCGCGCCGAGGAAGCCGCCGTCGCGGATTGTCTCCGCGACGCCTTCTAGGAAGTGCGCGTGGCACACGCCGTGGTGCGCGTCGATGCCGAAGCCGATGCAGATCAAGAGCTTGGTCGGCAGGTCGAGTTCGTCCACGGCGGAGATGCTGGCGGCATCCTCGTGCGGCGTGCCCAGCCCCTCTTCGTCGCCCCGCATCAGGCTGTCGGTGCCGCCGTCGACCAGCACCACCGCGTCGAGTTCGAGTTCGGCGGCCAGCGCCTTGTACGCCTCGCCCATCGGGATGCCGCCCAATCGCGGGAAGCACCACACCGGCACCTCCTCCCCACGCGTGCGGAACCACGCGGACAGGTACTTCTCGGGAAAGTACTCGTGCCATCCCTCCGAGTCGGCGTTGACCTCGGTCAGCCCATGGCAGAGCTGACGCGAATTCGTGTCGTTCAGGCGCGAGAACGAGAGGTTGGCGAGATGAACCTCCTTGCCCATCGCGCGCAGGCGGAAGTAGAGCGGCAGTCCGGAAAACACATCGAACCCGCCGCCGGCACCGGCGATCAGGATGCGTTGCGCGTTCTCAAACTCCGCGAACAGCGGTGTGCGGTCCAGCGTCGGTTCGT
>CBDURV010000626.1:0-2610 GCA_965369495.1 uncultured bacterium | reverse complement strand
TTCTAGCCTCGGGCAGCGAGTACATGATTCCCTTCGGCAAGGGAGCCACCGTGCGCGAGGGCGACGATGTCGCGATCATTACGTACGGCGCGCTGGTCGAGCGCAGCAAGCGTGCGGCGAAGATCCTGGCGGAGGAGCACGGCGTCGAGACGACGATTATCGACATGCGCACGATCCAGCCCTACGACTGGGAACTGATCGCCGAGACGGTCCAGCGCATCGGCGCCTGCACGCCCGTGCTCGAGGACCTCATCCTTCCGCAGGTCGAAGACCTGGTTGAAGCCGCGCGCGACGCCGCGAAATACTAGCGCGGAACTGCGTGCGCCACTCATCGGGCGCCACTCATCGGGCGTAAGTGCACGCGGGTCAGCAGCTTGTGGCGGTGCACTGCGCCGGCGGTGACGCAGTTGGCGCTCGCACTGGCGGGGTTCGGATCGGACTCGGTGCGGGGACGCCAAGTCTCGCCACATCTTCGTTGCCGTGTGGCGCTTGAGCGGAACTCCGTTTTCAGAATGCGGCCGGCTTGGCGCTCACCTCATTCGACGGCCTCCTCCTCCGTCTGTTCGGAGTAGTCCCCTCTGCGCACGACCACATCCAGGCCGCGACCGAAGATGCGCAAGACGGCCTCGACCGACTCAAGTCGCAGGGAGCGCTTGCCCCGCTCCAACTCCGAAACGAAGCGCCGGCCCACGCCTGCGATGTTGGCGAGATCTTCTTGCGTAAGCCCCTCCGCCTTGCGGCGCTCGCGCACGAACGCACCGAGTTCATCGAAGACTGTGGGGAGCATTCTTGGCCTTGTTTGACCCCGATCGGGATCAACTCGCGTAGAAATAGACGGAAGCAGGCTTCCAAGGCCGAGTATTCAACCGCTTGATCCCGAGCGGGATCAAATGTTCCGAAGAGCGATCCCCTCAACGGCACAGTTGGCAGGATCGCCGCTACATCCGGTCTCTCGCCGACCTGCGGTGCGGGGGCTCGCGGTCGGTTTCGGCGCCGGATCAGCGGCGCAAGTGATACAGATACCGCAATGGTCCTTCGGTGCCTTCTCCTCGCGCTCATTCTCCCGTCGTTCGCATGGGCGCGCGATGCGCGGAGCGTGCGCAAAGAGGCGGCCGCACTGGTCGCCGAGGGGAAGACCGTCCAGGCTGCCACGCTGCTTGGCAAGGCGCTGGCGGCGGTGCAGAAGAAGGGCGACCTGGTCGGGCAGCATGATTACTACGACGCACTCGCAAGCGTGCTGGCATGGCAGAACCGGCTTGCGAAACCAACCGCCGACGGCGCGTACCGCGACTGCTGCTTCGCGCTGATGAAGCCGCTTGACGCCCGCCGCGCGGGAGCATTCCTGTCGGCGCACCAGTTGGCGGGGGAACTGCTCCATCAATGCGTGAGGAACGGAGACGATCGCTACCTGACCGAGGCGGTTGCCGTGGTCGCGCAGTACGCCGGCGGCAAGCATCGCGGCGCGTACGCCGTCGCGCTGCAGGCGCTCGCCGACGGGATTGTGAAGGCGCGCGCCGCGGAGCACGGCAAGAGCCTTGTGCCGCTCACGAAGGCGTTGCAGCTATCGATCAAGAACGGCTGGAACGTTCCGGGCGTGTATGCCGCGATCGAATTGCAGGCTGCTATGCGCAAACTGAAACGGGAGAAGGAGTTCTCCGCCCTCGCGCACAAGCTGCTGGACGCGATTGGGAAGAGCGGTGAGCGCTATGCGGCGCAGCTCTATCGTGACGCATGGCGTCGTCGGATCGGCGTCATGCCTGGGGAGATCGATGCACGCATCCGAGAGATGGAGGAAGCACCCGGGCCACGCGGTGAACCGGGAGGCCGCGGCCACCGTGCCCTTCCGCGCGGCACAAAGGTGGCGCGCGCATTGCGCAAGTTCTCCAGCAAGAAGCCTCTCGTTTCCGCCAGGTTGGGTGCGGACGGGTTCGATGTGCGGCACGAATTCAGCAAGTTTCGTGCGGCGCAGTCGATGACCTCCGGAACGACGTATCAGGCCGACGGCGGGCTGACGCTGACGTTTCGCGGTCCGGGTGTCAACGTCAACAACGTCGATCCGTCAGGAGGCGATGGACTGGCCGGCGCCAACCCCGTGCCCGCCGCATGGCAGTTCTTCTACGTTTTGGCCGAAGGAGAGACATGGTCGATGACCAGGCGCGGTGAGGTCTCGATCAAGTAGACCGGCTTGACCCCCAGCGCACGCCGGCCCGCCTACTCCATCATCGCCTTCATGTAGGCGAGACGATCTCCGTCGATGGGCTTGGCGCGGTGGTAGAGCAGGACGACGTCGAGGCGGCCCTTGAGCGCTTGCGCGGCGACGTTGTCGGGGCTGATCGTCGCGCGACCGAGGGCGGCCTCGGTTTGCCAGTCGATGTCCGTGATGGTGACGTAGCAGATCTCGGAGCAGACGATGCGATCGGTGGTCTGCACGTCGAAGTTGAAGTCGAACTTCTTTCCCACCTGTCGCAACGCGAGCAGCAGGCGCCGCTTCAGGAGTTCGGGGTTCGACTGCACCGTCGGATCGCGCAGCGCCGCCAGGTCGTCGATGTTGAGAAAGTGCTCGAGGGTGTTCATCTGCACGCCCGGGCGCAGCGCTTCCACCACGAGGCG
>CBDURV010000625.1:0-2618 GCA_965369495.1 uncultured bacterium | reverse complement strand
CTCTTCCGGAAAGACATCTCTGCGAATGCGGTCCTGGACAGCGATGTAGTCGTGTGCCGACGAAAGCGGTTGCCAACCGTAGCCGTCAAGCAGTGCGTGGTAGTTGCGGTTGAGCATCGCCGACTCGTCTTCCATCGCCAGGGAACCCAGATTGGGGTTGGAGGCCGCGATGAAGTGCGATCCGAAGGAGAGCGACCAGAGCCCGTACGCGATCGTCTGCGGGATCTCCTGCCCCTCGGGAATCAGGTCGCCGTCGCCGATGGCGTCCATGATGATGACGGAAACCGCATCGAAGCACTCCGCCTCGGTCGATTCGAGCGTCTTGAGGTGGTCTCGCGTCGCTTTGGACTGAATCGACGCTGCGCGAATGATCTGTTCGGCGTGCCAGTGCTGCGGGAAAAGGCGCACGAACAACTCGTCCGCCACGCCAATGCCCGTCATGCGCTCGCGCGAGGTGCCATTGAACGCCGCCGCGCGCCGGAAGAGATCGGCGCGGGTGCGAGTGGTCTCTCCGGCCAGTGCGACGAGCACGTCCTCTTTGGAGGAGAAGTGCTGATAGACCGTGCCTTTGGAGTACTCGATTGCCTGGGCGATACGGTCCATCGTGACCCCGAGATAGCCGCGTTCGATGAGCATCTTGCGTGCGACTTCGAGGATCAGCGCTTCGCGCTCCTGGATCTCGCGCTGCTTGCGGGTCAGGTTCTCCATTGCGGCATATTAGACGCCGCGTCAATTCCTGACGTTGCGTCAAAAACTGGAATTTCAGCGGAATCGTTCAAGGCGTCGCGCCTTGCGTCGATAAACCCCGTGGGTATGGCGGCTTTTGGCACTCCAGACCCACACAGATTGGCATGCCCTACCTCGTAAGCGTCTCCGGCAGTCGTTTCCCGCTTCGGCGCGGGCATTCCTATGTTCTTGGCCGTGGGACCGAATGCGATCTCGTCATTCAGGATCTCGCCTCTTCGCGATGCCACGCGACGCTGACCGTTGCCCAGGACTCCGACGAGGTCTCGATCGACGACATGGACAGCCGCAACGGCACCTACCTCAACGGACGTCCGTTGGGAGCGGCGACCGTGGTCCCGGACGGCGGGCGCCTGCGCATCGGCGCGACGATCTATCTGTTCCAGAGGCAGGACACGGCGACGCTGGTGGACATCGAGGAGACCTGTTCCAGTGCCGGCGACTCCATGGGCGCGCTTCCGCGCAACGTCGATGGAGGTGAGATCTCCGCTTTGGGCGTGTTGGAGACGCTGCGTCTGCTCGTCACCGCGCAGCGCAGCGTGACGATGCACGTGGCGCTGCCGAGTGCCGCCGCACGCATCGACCTGCGGGACGGCGAGGTCATGGCGGCGCGCATGGGCGATCTCGAGGGCTTCAACGCGCTCGTCAAGCTGGCGCGGGAACCGGCGGGCATCTTCTGGCTGATCGAAATGACCGGCCATGTCGAGCCCAACATCGATCAGCCCAGCGCGCACGTGCTCTTCGAACTGGGTCGCTGCCTCGGCCACGTGGCTGTTCCCGTGACGCGGTAGCCTGCGGGCGTGAACCGCGCTTGGCATCGTTTCTACCCGGACGGCGTTGCTGCGTGCGGCGGCTACCCGTCGATCCCGGTCTGGGGCCTGCTTGAGCGCGCGGCGATCGAGCGTCCCGACAAGACCGCGCTGATCGTGGGCGGCGCGGCGCATTCCTATTCCGAACTGTGGCGGCGTGTCGAACGGGTCGCCGGGTGGATGCAGGAAAAAGGAGTGGGGCGCGGGGAGAGGGTGCTGCTGCACCTGCCCAATTCCCTCGAGTTTGTCGTCGCCTACTACGCGAGTCTGCGCGCGGGCGCGATCGTGAGCGCGGCGAGTCCCGAGATGGGCGAGGCGGCCTTCGCGGCGCAGCGCGACGATGTGAATCCGCGGCTCGTAATTGACGAAACGACGGAATTCGGCGAAGCGTCAACTCCGTCATGCCCGGACGTTCCGATCGCCGTGCTGCAGTACACCAGCGGCACGACCGGCCAGAGCAAGGGTGCGCGCATGAGCCACGCCAATCTCGTCGCCAACGCACTGCAGAACGCGCGCTGGTTCGGGTGGACGGAGCACGAGGTCAACCTCGGTGTGCTGCCGCTGTTCCACACGTGGGGCATGTGCGTTTCGCTCAACTCGACGTTCGCGGTCGGCGGGACGCTGGTGCTGGCGCCGCGCTTCGACGCAGCGGAGACGCTGGCGTTGGCGGAGGAGCAGGACGCGACGGTGCTCTACGGCAGCGCGACCATGTTCCATCGTCTGCTCGACGAACCGACGCGCGCGCTGCCGAGTCTGCGCCACGTCAAGGCGGGCGCGATGCTCACGCAGGGCGATCTCAAGGCGCGCTGGGATGATCGTTATCCGCATGCGCCACTGCAGCAGGGGTACGGGCTGACCGAGGCCTCGCCGGAGTCGCACAACAACCCGCCCAGTGCGTTTCGCGCGGGGACCGTTGGGGTGCCGCTGCCCGATACCGACTGCCGCGTCGTCGATCCGGACGACCCGCAGCGCGTGCTGGGAGCGGGCGAGCGGGGGGAGGTGTGTCTGCGCGGGCCGCAGTTCACCGACGGCTATTGTAACCGACCGGAGGAGACGGCTGCGGCG
>CBDURV010000624.1:0-2626 GCA_965369495.1 uncultured bacterium | reverse complement strand
TGACCAAGTCGCCGCTCACCGGCACCGTCACCGACGCCCACCAGGGCGGGTGGTCAGCGGCGCGCATGCGCTGGGCGGGCTTTGACGGCCTCGCCATCAAGGGCAAGGCGGACAAGCCGGTCTACCTCTACCTCGAAGACGGCAACGTCGAGATCCGCGACGCCGCCGACGTGTGGGGCAAGGACTGCCACGAAACCGTCGCGCACTTCCGCGGCAAGTACGGCGAGAAGGACCTGACCGTCAACAGCATCGGACCGGCGGGCGAAAACCTCGTGCGCTACAGCGCGTGGATGAACGAGGACGATCGCGCCGCGGGCCGTGGCGGCACGGGTTGCGTGGGTGGCTCGAAGAACCTCAAGGCGATCGTTATCAAGGCCAAGAAGGTCTTTCCCGAGCCCGCGGACCCCGACGCGTTCAAGCCCGCCCGTCAGCGCGCGCTCAAGACGATCATGGACCCGAAGAACATCACCGCGCCGCGCAAGGGTGGCCTGAGCGTTTACGGGACCAACGTGTTGATGAACATCGCGAACGTGATGGGGGCGCTGCCGACGTTCAACGCGCGCGACACCAAGTACGAGTTTGCCGACAAGATCGGCGGCGAGTTCGTCAAGGAGAACATCCTCGTCAACGACCCGACCTGCCATGCGTGTCCCGTCGCCTGCAAGAAGGAAGTCGAGATCACCGAGGGCGAGTTCAAGGGCCTCAAGATGGAGTCGGTCGAGTACGAACCGGCGTGGTGCCTCGGCGCGAACTGCGGCAACGACGACATCAATTCGATCGCCTACATGATCGACATGGCCAACCGCTACGGCCTCGACGCGATCGAGATCGGCGACGTGCTCGGCTGCTACATGGAAGCGACCGACAAGGGCTACGCCGCCGAGAAGGGCGACGAGGGCCTCAAGTGGGGCGACTACAAGGCGATGATCGCGATGATCGACAAGGTCGTGAAGCGCGAGGGCATCGGCGACGTGCTCGCCAATGGCATCGCGCCGACCGCCGAGCACTTCGGCCATCCGGAAATCGGCATGCACTGCAAGAACCAGGGCGTGCCCGCCTACGACCCGCGCGGCATGAAGGGCATGGGCATCGCCTACGCCACTTCGAACCGCGGCGCCTGCCACCTGCGCGCCTACACGCCCGCGAGCGAGACGGGCGTGATCCCGTTGCGCACCAAGCCGCTCGATTTCAAGGGCAAGGGTGAGCTGACCAAGCTCATGCAGGACCTGCACGCGTTTTCCGACTCGATGGACCTGTGCAAGTTCAGCGCCTTCGCGATGGGTGCCGAGGAATACGCCGCGCAGTACGCGGGCATGACCGGCCGCGAATTCAGCGCCGACGACGTGCTGACGACGGGCGAGCGCATCTACAACCTCGAGCGCATGTTCAACAACAAGGCGGGCTTCGGCAAGGGCAGCGACATCCTCCCGGAGCGCTACTCCAAGGAGCCCTCGACCATGGGCGGCTCGAAGGGGCACGTCTGCGAGATCGACGAGATGCTGGTCGAGTACTACGCCGCGCGCGGCTGGGACGAAGGCGTCGTGCCGGACGCCAAGGCCGCGGAACTCGGCATCACGTAGCGAGCGCCTGCTTCACGAAGCGGTTCTTCTCGACCATCGACTCCCGGCATTCGGGGGGCGCGTGGTCGATGAGGAACCGCGCGACCTGCCGTGCTTCATCCCGTTCGCCCAAAAGCAGCCAAAGTCGAAGCTGGTGGGTCTTGTCGAAGGGACGTGCCACGCCGCGCAGTGCATGGGCGGCGGCCGCCCGGTCTCCCGAGCCGTACGCGGCCTCGATCACCATGAGACGCACGGTCGCCAGTTCGTGGTCGTCGCGCACGACGGCGGTCGCCTCCTCTAGATACGGATCCGTGCACTGCTCGATCTCCGCCAGCGTCATCAGGGCGTGGGCGACGCGGTCGGTATCGTCGCCATCGCGGATAAGGCGCAGCGCTTCTTGCGTTTCCGCCGACGCCTCTTCGTCGCGTCCGGCGCACAAGAGGATTCCCGCGCGCTCCTGCTGGGTTGCCGCGATCGAACGCGCATCGTGGGTCGTGGCGAAGAGTTCCAGGGCGCGCGTGTTGGCGGTGAGTGCATCATCGGTACGGCCCAGCGCCCCGTTGGCCACGGCCCTGCGCGCGAGCATGACCGCCTCCATGCGCGGATCGGAAATGTCGCGTGCCAACTCCTCCTGCGTCGCGCAGTAGGCGAGGCAGTCCGCGTACCGACCCTGCTCCTGGGCGAGGTAGCCGAGATGGTTGACGGCGTAGAGTTCCGACGACCGGTTGCCGGTTTCGCGTGCCAGCGCGATGCACGCTTCCGCGTGCCGAATCACGGCGGCGCCGTCGCCCCTCGCCGATGCGAACATGGCGAGGTTACCCAGCATGATCGCTTCGGCGCGCTGGTCGCCAAGCGTCTGGGACAGCTCGTAACTGCGCTGCATGTAGGCGAGCGCCTCGTCGTTTCGGCGCAGATTGGAGAGCGCCAGTGCCAGGTTGCAACCGCCGATCATTTCGCCCTCTCCGTCGCCGCTTGCCTCCGCCAGAGCCACGTGCGCTTCGAGATAAGTCAACGCCTCGGTTGATTGCCCGGTGCGATCCAGCGTGACTCCGATGCCGCCGAGGCCG
>CBDURV010000623.1:0-2628 GCA_965369495.1 uncultured bacterium | reverse complement strand
GGCTTCGATGACGTCACGCGCCGGGACTTCGTCTCGGGCGCCGCCGCCGGCATGCTCGGCCTGACCGCCATGCCGTGGCTAACCAACTTCGCGTCGGCGGCCGACGAGAACGCCAAGGCGGGCAACATCCCGCTTGGCCCCGCGACGGCGCGCAACGTGATCTACCTCTACATGGCGGGAGGCATGTCGCACCTCGACACCTTCGACGTCAAGCCGGGCGCCGCGACGCAGGGTCCGACCAAGGCGATCAAGACCAAGGCGGACGGCGTGCGCCTCTCGCAGCACTTCCCGCTACTCGCGCAGCAGGCCGACAAGGTCGCGCTCATCAACTCGATGAGTTCCAACCAGGGCGCGCACGCGCAGGGCCGCTACTACATGCACACCGGCTACCAGTTGCGCGGCACGATCCGCCACCCGAGCCTCGGTGCATGGCTGGAGAAGATGCGCGGCCGCGTCAACACGACGCTGCCCGGGCACGTGGTCGTCGGCGGCGGCGCCAACACGGCCAGCCGCGGTTTCTTCGACGCGTCGCTCACGCCGCTGCCGATCGGCGACCCGAAGGCGGGGTTGACCAACAGCCAGCGCGTCGAGCACGTGACGCAGGAGCGCTTCGAGCACCGCATCCACAAGCTGGAAAAGATGAACGAGGCGTTCCGCTCCAAGTACAACGCCACCGAACTCAAGGACTACGCCAAGGTCTACGAAGAGGCCGTGCGCCTCATGGACAGCAAGGACCTCGAGGCGTTCGACATCTCGCAGGAGACCGAGGCCGTGCGCGCGTCGTACGGCGACAGCCGCCTCGGCCAGGGTTGCCTGCTGGCGCGACGTCTGGTCGAACGCGGCGTGCGTTTCGTCGAGGTGGTGAGCGGCGGTTGGGACACGCACTCCGAGAACTTCGATCGCATGGGCGACCTCTGCCCGCCGGTCGATCGGGCTCTCGCCGCGCTGTTGTCCGATCTCGAGGCGCGCGGCCTGCTGGAAGAGACGATGGTCGTGCTCGCCACCGAGTTCGGCCGCACGCCGGACATCCGCGAAGAGCGCAACAGCGGCCGCGACCATTACCCCAAGGCGTTCAGCTGCCTGATGGCGGGCGGCGGCATCCGCGGCGGCCAGCAGTACGGCAAGACCGACGCCGAAGGCCGCAACGTGATCGAGGACAAGGTGGATGTGCAGGACTTCAACGCCACCATCGCGTACGCACTCGGACTGCCGCTCGAGTTCGAGGTCTACTCGCCCTCGGGCCGCCCGTTCAAGGTGGGACACGACGGCAAGCCGGTGAAGGCACTCTTCTAATGGCGAAACTTGTTCTCGCTGCCCTGTGCCTGATCTCGATCGTCTCCGCGCAGGAGATGGATGACGGCATGGAAATGGGGATGGGTGCCGGGAAGGGGGTCTCATTTGAGCGCGACGTGCTGCCGCTGCTGCGCGAAAACTGCTTCGAATGCCACTCCGACGCCAAGCGCAAGCCGAAGGGTTCGCTGCGTGTGGATGGTCGCAGCTGGATCCTCGTCGGCGGCAAGGGTGGCCCCGCGGTGATTGCCGGCAAGCCGGACAAGAGCCCGCTCTACAAGCGCGCCACCCTGCCGGACGATCACGACGACGTGATGCCGCCCAACGGCGAGGTCTTCGAGAAGGACCAACTCGCCGTGATCCGCAAGTGGATCGAAGAGGGCGCGGATTTCGGCAAGTGGAAGGGCAAGCAGGCAAGCGCCGGCGCACCGGTCGCGGGCCCCACCCGCACGACCGAGCAGGCGCCGCGCGGAGCCGACCGCTATGCGATCTACCGCACGCTGAACGATGGCGTGGGTGCACCGCCGGGCGCAGCGATCAAGAAACTGCAGGACGCGGGGGCGCGCGTTGCGCCCGTCTACCCGGGCAGTCGCCTCCTGCGCGTCGAGTTCGTGCGCGAGGCCGCCGCAACCGACGACAGCGTCACAAGACTGCTTACGGGCCTGCGCCAACACATCGCCATGTTGAGTCTGGCGCACACCTCTGTCACCGACCGCGCCATGAACGAGATCGCCAAGATGCCGCGCCTCGTGCGCCTGGACCTGCAGAAGACTGCCATCACCGACGCAGGGCTGCGCACATTGGCGAAGGCGAAGCCCGCGCAACTGCGCCGCCTCAACCTCTACGGCACGGCGGTCACCGACAAGGGGCTCGCCAACCTCACGCTGCCCAAGCTGGAGCGGCTCTACGTCTGGGAAACCAAGGTCACCGCCATAGGCGCGACGGATTTCGGCCAACGCCACCCCGACTGCCGCGTCGTCGCCTCCCGCGATCTCCCCGCCGCCGCCACCGGCAACCGCCAAGACGGCAACAACCGCCGCCGCGGCAAGAAAAAGAAGTAGCCCGCATAGTGGATCCGCGCTTGGCTCAGAGGTTGTGAAGAAACCCATCGTCGGCCCGCGGGCGAGCGAGCTTGAGCGGATCGAAGCTGCGCGTTTCGCTCGTCGTGCCCAAGAAACCCGTCGCGCGCGTGACCGTGCGGCTGGTGTTGCGGTTTAAGACATCGAAGACGACGCTGCCGGCGGGGTCGGTGACCTTAGGGGCCGTCCGGAAACAAGTGGACCAAGGGGCGTTCAGATTCGCGTCAGATTCGGCCCCGCCGATTGAGCGAATCCGGAG
>CBDURV010000622.1:0-2633 GCA_965369495.1 uncultured bacterium | reverse complement strand
GCCAGCGACTGCAGGCGCGCGAGCGCGGCGATCACGTAGCGTGCCGGCACCTTCTCGGTCGCGGAGACCAGGCAGCGCGACTTGCGGCCCCCGAAGAATCCACCGCGCGCGAACTTGGAAGTGCGCTCCTCGGTCACCCAGCGCATCACTCGGCGCATGGAATAGGAGCGCTTGCCGCGCCAGTCGAAACGGACATTGAGCGGCATACTCACTCTCTGCTCGCTGCCCTTCGGCCCCCACTGCGTTTCCACCATGCGCTCGGCGTGCATGTCGAGCGCCGTCCGGTCGAGGGTGCGCAGTTGCGCCAACGTCTCGGCGTGGTTGAGCATCGCGGGCGGCCCTTGCAGCTTCACGGTGACGTAGCCGACGACACGCGCATTTTCAGCCGCCGTCGCTCCGATCCGCGGCGCATCAAACTCGCGCACCGCGCGCGCGCCGTCGTTCTCATCGGAGTAGAGCCGCACGCCGAACTCGACTTCGCCGACACCGTGCGCATGCAGAACGGAGAGCAGTGCGAGCACATGCGCCCACGGTGCAGCACCGTCCACCCGCAACAGGATGCGCGACATGCCTTTCGGCTGCGCCCCCATCGTGCGCGTGGCGACATAGGCACGGAAAAACGTCGTGAACGCTTCGATGCTCAGCTGGAGCCCGCGCACCCTCAGCGCGCCGTCGCCCGAGAGGTTCACGACAATCCGGTCGCCGGTGAACGGACCGCTCTCGAGTTTCGCGCCGCGGCCCAACGGCAGGCGTACGCCCGGGTCGAGAGGTTTCCCGTCCGTGAGCAGCTTCGCTTGGGCCGTGTCGATCGCGGCTTTGGTACTCCAAGGCGCGACGAGATAGGTCTCCTCGGCGCCGCCGCCGATAACGCGCGTGCGCACACCCGGATTCAGTGCCGTCGGGGGTAGCGGCAGAAAGTGGCTGTTCCACTGCGTGCGGGCGAGCGGCGTTGCGGCCAGCAGTTCGAGGTAGGGGAAGAGCGAGCGATCGAACATCTCCATCGTCCCTGCCACGAGGTGAAACGGCGTGCGCGGCGTTGTCGAGATAAGAACGCGCACGCGACCAGCCGGACTGGCCACGCGTCTCATGGCTGCCCGGCCGCCCACCACGCTGCCCACCGCAGACAGGCTGACGTATTCCTGATCCGCACTGATGCGATAGGTAACCGCGGTCGGCTGCGCCATCGCGAAGACCGTGTTCTCCAAGGTCCATTCCCGCTGCGCCAGCCTTCCTGCAATCGGAACCAGCTCCAGATGGACGACCGCGCTCCTGATGCGGCGCAAGCCGGTCTTCGTCTTCTGGTACGTCGCGGCGCGGTTCCGCGGCAAGATCGCATCGATGTAGCGCGACTTGCCCGGCTGCTTGCCTGCGCGCGCGAACCAGACCCGGTAGCAGTTCGCCTGCTCCACGATTCCCAGCACGATCTGTACGTTTTGCCAGGGCACGTTCGGCGCGATGTGCAGCACCACCGGTAGTTCGCAAACCGTCGCGCCGGCCGGCGCCCCATTCCCGGTGGCACTGTTCTTCTTGTCGTACTCCGCGGCCGCCTTGCGGAACTGCAAGAGCAAATCGCGCAGGGTCAATGACTGGCGCTTGGGCAGCAGGATCGCGCCATCGTCCTCGAGGTGCAGCACGAACGCCTGTTTGAGCTGCGAGGCGGCGGGTTGCCCGGCCGCCGCGGGTGCGACGAGACAGAGCAACAGGAGGAGGTGGAAGGCGGCGCGAGTCACGGCTTGGGAAACGGGAGGTAGGGCAGGTTGATGGTCTTTTCGGGAGCGTCCCGAAGGTTGTGGAAGGATACCGTCGAAAACCCGCGCTTGCGAAGCAGTTCGACCACTTCCGCGACCTTGAAAAAGGGCACGTTGCGCTGCGGCTTCAGGCCCGCCGTCAACCGACGGCCCTTGACGGCGCCCCAGGTGAGCAGCTTCGCGAGTTGTTCGTCGAGCGCCGTGCGGTCCTTGACCTCGACGCGCCCCAGAAACGTCCGCGCGCCATGCGCCCGTTGAATCGTCACGGCCGCGGTCGGTATTCCGTACTTCTCCGCGCGCAAGTCGGTCGCGCTGAGGGAGACCGGCAGAAAAAACGGGGGCTTCTTGATGGCTGCCGGCGGCGACCAGCACTTGAGCACGCCGTCGAGCGCGGGCTGGGCGTCTTCTTTCGCGGGCTTCGATCGGAGCACCGCGAACTCGATCCGATCGAGGCGGTTCGCCTGGCAGAGTTGGATCAGCCACGCGACGTGGCCCCAGGGCGCGTCGCCATCCACCCGCAACAGGACGCGCATCGTGGACCGTGCGCCTTTCGGCGTCTGTTTCCCAACCGCCTTCAGGCGCTTGCGCTCGACCTTGTCGAAATGATCGCGGTGCCCGATCAGCACGACCCTGACAACGCGCATCGTGACGTCGCCGCCCGCCATCGTGATCCGACCGTTGCGATCGAGGTTGATCACGACCGGACGATCGTCCTGGTTCGGCTTGTCCTCGCGAGCCGAGGGCGCGAGCGGCGGACGGATGCCCGGCGTCAGGACGCTCGCCGCGGGATCGTCGGCGTGCGCGGCGAACGCGAGGATCACAACGAAGAGCGGCGCCGTATTCCCCCTCATGCGTCCAATTGTAGGCGCAGAACTCGCCGGAGGG
>CBDURV010000621.1:0-2634 GCA_965369495.1 uncultured bacterium | reverse complement strand
CCTGCCGCGCGCCAACTACGACTACAACGCCACGCCCGAAATCGAGAAGATGCCGCTCAAGGACCGCTGCGGCTCGATCAAGTTCAAGTCGGACATCAAGATGGTGGAGGTCGACGGCAAGCAGACGCCGATCAACCTGATCGAGATGGAGATCACCGAATCGGAATCCGCGACGATCTTCCTCTACGAGGGTCTCGTCGATCTCGACCTGCCGATCACCGTGAAGGTCAACGGCAACGTGGTGATCGACCAGGAGAAGGTCAGGCGCGACTGGAGCACGTTCGAGAAGGTCTGCATGCCGCGTCGCTTCTTCCTCTATCCGTTCGTCGCGCAGTTGGACATGAAGTTCCCGCTCAAGCGGCGCGTCGAACCGAAAAAAGAAGAGAAGAAGGACGAAGAGGCGACCGAAGAAGAAGCCAAGGGTTAGCGGTAACATGTTCGGGCCCGCTGCGAACCGCTGGGGGTGGCCGGCACTCGCCTTCCTTACGGGGATGGCGGTGATGGTGTTCGAGTTCTCCGCGCCCAACCTGCTGCGCGCCTACTTCGGTCAGACGATCTACGTCTGGGCCAACGTGATCGGGGTCATTCTCGCCGCGCTGGCGCTGGGGTACTGGCTGGGCGGACGTTGGGCGGACGCGAGTTCCACCACGCGCCCGATTATCCAGGTGCTTGCGTTTGCCGGTTGCTACGGAATCTTCGTCGCTTGGGCCGGGCCCGGCATCTGTGGCTGGCTCGCGGGTTCGGAGGAATACACGCAGGACCGTGCGCTGCAGGCGTTCTTCGCCCAGTCGCTGGCCGCCGCCGTGATCCTCTTCGGTCCGCCGATGGTCGCGCTCGGAACGGCCACGCCGCTCATGGTGCAACGCGCATCGGCGTCGTGGCCGGTGGGGCGCGCGAGTGGGTTGATCTTCTCGGTCGGAACGGTCGGGTCGTTGTCCGGGATCTACCTCACGACGTTCCTGCTGCTCGACACGCTTGGGACGCGCGCCACGATCCGGTTGGCGAGTGGGTGTCTGCTGCTGCTGGCCGTGGGTCTGCTGCTGCTCGGTAAGCGCAGTCGCATCGCCGCTGCCGCGCTCGCGTTTATCGCCGTTGTTCCCGTGGGGTGGTCGGCGCCCTGGGCAGGCCTGCCGCCCGAGGGGAGCGACCTCGTGCTGGCGCTCGAGTCTCCGTATCAGTTGGTGCGGGTGGTGGACCGCCCGAAAGACAAGCAGGGGCGCCGGGCCCGTTGGCTTGCGTTCGACGAGGGTATGGGGACCTATCACTCGATGCAGGTGAGCGCGGAGTCGCCGTGGACGGGCGCCTACTACGATGCGTTCGCGCGCATACCGCAATGGATCGGTTCGCCGGGCACGTGCCGCATCTGCATCGTCGGAAACGCGGCGGGAACGCAGTCGGATCTGCTGCTGATGCACAATCCGCTCACCACGTTCGAGATCGACGCGATCGAAATCGATCCCAGGGTGACCGAGGCGGCGCGGCGCACGATGGGGCTGCGCGACCGCCCCGAGATTCGTCTCGTCCACGAGGATGGCCGCACCTTCCTGCGCAACTCCAAGGAGGGCCACTACGACGCGATCCTGCTGGATGCGTATGCGCGGCAGGTCTCGATTCCCGCGGCGCTCGCCACGAAGGAGTTCTTCGCGCTCGCCCGCACGCGGCTCCGCAAGGGCGGCGTGCTGTTCGTGAACCTCGGCGCGCTGCGGCCCGGCGGCGAACTGGTCCGGACGCTGGCGGACACGATGCAGGCCGGCTTCGGCGGTCCCGTGTTCCGGGCGCCGTTGAGGGGAACCTTGAACGTGTTGTTGATCGCCGCACGCGATGGACGCGCGCCGCCTCCGCCCAGCGATACGGCGCTCGACGCGGCGTGGAGCTTTGCATTGCACCTGCCGGGCGATCGCGTTCTCACCGACGACTTCTGCCCGGTCGAGTCCATCACGGCGCGCGACCTGATGTTGAACCGATGAGCAGGGCGGCGGTACTCCTTGCGATGCTGTTCGCGCTCGCCGCCGGCGCACAGGATCCGATTGCTGTCGCGGAAGAACAGATCGAGAACGAGCAGTTCGTCGCCGCCATGCGAACACTCGAACCGCTTCGAGAAAATCCGGATGCGGGCGACGAACTACTCATGGACGAGTTACTCCTGGTTTGGGGCGACGCAGTGCGCGGTGTCGCACGCGACCTCCAGCGCGAGCGTGGATATCCGGCAGCGCTCGACCTCTTCGAACAGCATCTGGTAACGAACGTGATTGTCGACTACTACGTCGAGACGTGCATCTGCGCCGGCGCGGAGGAGCGGGGCCTGCGGCACATCGCCGCCCTGCCGCAGCCGTTGCGCAATCTCTCTGCGCGCGCCGAGTTCAACCTTCACTGGGCGCGTCTCGATTTCGCCGCGATGGAAAAACGCGCGCGCGAAGTGAAGTGGCCGAAGTGGATCAAGTTCGCGGTGGAGCAGCAGGAGATGCGGAAGCGACTCGACTCCCGCCGACAGCGTGGCTGGATGGTCGCTCTGCTCGGTTCCCTCGCTTTGGTGGGGGGGACTCTTCTGGTTGGGTGGCGAGTCACGCGAAGAGGGCTGGAGGCTTGAAGCTTGAAGCTTGAGGCCGCAACCAGCTTGTCTTCGTGCGATCGGAT
>CBDURV010000620.1:0-2647 GCA_965369495.1 uncultured bacterium | reverse complement strand
GAATTGCTTGCAGATGTGCGCGTGGGAAGGGCTCGTCTTACGGCTCGTGCAGGCACCTTCCGCGCCAGCGTGGTGGAAGCTGAGTGACCCGATCCCCGCTCGGACACTTGCGCTCCGGACCATGCGGGCGGCGGTGAAGGGAGTGGACACCGCAAGTGTGCGCTCGGAAGTAGGAGACGCCGTCTATCACCTCAGCGAAGCCGGCGAAGCGCTCTTGCTCGGCGCCGAGCTTCGCCCAGAGGAGATATCGGCACTGTTTTGGTTGAGGCGCGGTGTCCCCGCGGAGGAGCTGTCAGTGCTCCGGGGGTGTGGCGTCGCGGGGTACCGTTTTCTCTGGATGCTCAAGCTGATGGGCGCCGTTTCCCCGAAGGAAGGAGGCTCGTATCCGCTGCTTCTCCGAAAACGCAGAGAGTTGCGCAGGCAGGCATCGGCTCACGCACTTCTCGACCTTCCCGAAGGCGCGGGCGGCAGGGACGCGCGCGTCGCGCTCCGCAAGCTGGTTCGAGATCTTCACCCCGACCGGTTTGGCGACCATGCGCCGCCGGCCCTTCGTCGGGCGTCCGGCGAGATCATGACCGCGTTAGTCAATGCTGAGGCGCGCATCGCGTCAGGGCGCGCATAGCGTCACGCCGACGCAAGCAGTGTGCGGTGTTCACTCGGTTCGTTGGTGCACGTGCAACGCGTCCGCTGGTTTCCATTCGCCAGCTTCGAGAGTTGCCTGCCGCTCGAACGTGGACCGAACGAGGTCGCCATCGAGATCGCCTTCCGCGCGAAAGGTGACCGTGCGCAAATCCTCGTTGCCGTCGAGCGCGCAACCGTCTCGGCTGGGCGTGTAGGTGTAGCTGTACCGAACGGGCCGGTCGGGTTGGAAGCCGAGCGCTTCCCATGTGGAGTGGCCCACTTCGTCGTCTGCGAAGAAGTCGACTTCCACTGAGTCGACCGTCGGCGCTGCGGGCGTCGGGCCGGCGCTCGGCGGCAGGCAGTAGCGCTGCCCGTCGTCCCAGGACGTCGCGTAGTAGGCGGCTGTGCGGTCGCTCATCTCCTGGAGAAGCTCGGCGGCCTCGTTGATCTTATTGGTTCGGACTCGGCGCAGGAAGGTAGGAACGAACACCGCCAGCACGATGCCGATGAGACACAGGAGGAGTGCGGCTTCGATCAAGCTCAATCTCGGATCAGCACGCGGCAAAGCCGCGGGACTGTGCGAGGCCGCGACCCGCTTGGCAAGACGGTACAAGACGGCACGAGCAACCTAGCTGGCGTCTTGGAGGCCGACCGTGGTCTCGATCGGATCCGCGACGAAGAAATAGAGGGTGGACGGCATGTACGGAAAGTCTTCTTGTCGGCGAAGCTCGAACTCCTCGTTGGCGCTCCGGAAGGCTTCCGAATAGGCGCGGTCGCGGAGTTGCGTGAGGCGGATCTCGATTTGGGCTTTCACCTTCGGGTCGCGGATCACCGAGTACATCTCTTCGAGGTGGTGCAGCTCCCGATCCCGCTCGCCAAGCTTTCGGAGCGACGTAGCGTTCGTGATGACGAGCCATGCCGGGCCAGCCCCCAGGCGCGCCGCCGCCATCATGTGCTCGTTGCCCTCGGCCTTGAGCCGCTCCCGGTCCGGGTCATCCCTGGGAAGATTCGGCACGAGCTCGTACATGATCGTCGCTCCGGCATCCCAGGCCAGGTCTCCGTCGTTGGGGAAACGCTCCACGCCGCGGCGCAGCACGTCGATCGCGCGCTCGATGAACTCGGGTGGGGAGCCGGTCGGCGTGTAGACGCCCGCTACGCCGATCCAGCGGTATACCCGCCGGAAGTCGGGGTCGAGCGCCAACATGGATTCTCCGTAATTGAACACGTGCTTGACGGCGCCCCTGTTCACGAATTCGTCGCCAAAGTAGATGAGGGCGCGAAGCCAGATCAGGTCCGCCAGTGCACGTCGATGACCCAAGCTCATCACCTGCAACCACCTCGGTGGTGGCAAGTAGTAAATGTCCTCGTACGCCTGCATCGAGAGGTAGTGGTCCATGGCCCTGCCGCGAAGGGACCAAACGCCCGCAACGAGCCCAAGTATCAATACGATGGCAGCGAGTCGAACCCTCACTCGTCCATCATATCGCAAAGGGCGACGCGCTCCGTTTAAACGGAAAAGGCCGCGACAACTGTCGCGGCCCTTCCAGTCGTTAGTCCTGGCCGATTACTCGAGCGCCTGGAACGAGTTGATCCCCGGCGCCCGATAGAGCGCGTTGTCGGGGTTGGTGCCGGCCTCGAGACGGAAGGTCGATTCCACGGTGTCGCCGTCGAGGTCACCATTGGCGCTGAACGTGTAGACCGACTGGTCGTTCGCTCCGTTTCCGCACGCACTAGCATCCGGCGTCGCGTCGACGTTGTAGTCGTAGTAGAGCGGGTCAGCCGGTGCAAAGTTGATCGCGGTGAACGCGGCCGAATCCGGCTCCGCAGTCACGTTACTCCAGTCCACGGTGCGCTTGGCGTCGGTCGGGCTACCACTCTGGTTCGCGTCGGGGACCGTGCAGTGCGAGGAGGCGGCGGCGGTGGCGCCGGCGGTGGTCAGGCCCTGGCCCCAGTTCTCAGCCTCGTAGTACGCGGCTGCGCCCTGGAACATCGACTTGAGGTTCGCGCCTGCTTCCGAGGTCTTCGA
>CBDURV010000619.1:0-2656 GCA_965369495.1 uncultured bacterium | reverse complement strand
GAGCCCGCGAGGTAGCCGCGCACGACGCACTCGACCGGCACGATGTCCAACGGCGTGACGTACATCGTGCGACCGCGCATGTTGTCGGCGTCGTCGCGCGCCTCCTCGGGCATCGCGTCGAGATCGGTGGCGAGCAGATGGTGCGGGCAGAGCGATCCGAACTTCTCGAACCAGAACTCGCTCAGCTTCGTGAGGACGATGCCGCGGCCGGCAATGCCCTGGCGCATGATCACGTCGAAGGCGGAGACGCGATCCGTCGAAACGATGACCAGGCCGTCGCCTGCGCGGAAGACTTCGCGGACCTTGCCGCTGGCGATGTGCTCGCAGCGGGGGAGGGAGACGTTCAATACGGCGCTCATGGGACGAAACTATATCCAGACGGGTGGCCGTCGGCGATTCTTCACGCTCTGCCCTGAACGGCTTTGGGCTCTGGGCCTTGAGCTTTGGGCCTCGAACTCGAGAGTTCTCCCGTACGCGCCCGCCCAGCGCGGACCCTGCCCGATCTCCGCCGCGTGAGCAGGCTGGTCGCGACCCATAGCTCAAAGCCCAAGGCTCAGGGCCGTTCGCCCCCATGCGATTCGCACTGTCGGGAGCCCCCCGTAAACTTATGGCATATGGACATCGAGGTCCGAGCGGGCCGGATCGTCGGAAGTATCCGGGTCCCCGGCTCGAAATCGATCGCCCAGCGTGCGCTGATTCTTGCCTGCAAGCGGGGCGGACGCATCACGAACGTGCCCGACAGTGGCGACGTTGCCGTGATGTGCGAGGGCCTCCGTGCGCTCGGATTCAGCGTCGAAGAGCAGGGTGCTGGGGGACTGGCCGATGAGCGCATCGTGAGCGGCCGGATGCACGAGCAGCCGGCGACCATCGATGTTGCCGACAACGGGACGGCGGCGCGCTGCCTGACCGCGCTGGCCGCCACGCGCGCCGCGCCCACCCGCTTCGAGTGTTCGGACCGACTTCGGAAGCGGCCCATGGAGCCTCTTTTGCGGGCGCTGCGGCAACTCGGTGCGGAAGTCGATTCGGACAGCCTGCCCTACACCGTGCGCGGCCCGATTCGTGGCGAGGCGATCACGGTCGATACGAGCGATTCGAGCCAGTTCGCCACAGCGATGGTGTTGCTGGTTTCGCGGGTCCGCGGCCTCAAGGTCAAGGTGGTCGGCAAGGCGTCGTTTGCGTATGTCGGCCTGACCGCCCTGATCATGCGCAAGTTCGAGAGCCCCTTCGCCGTCGAGCCCGATTTCTCCTCCGCCGCGGTGTACGCCGTCGCGGCGGCCGTGACGGGTGGCGACGTGCTGCTCAGCGGGCTGAACATGTCGTCGCCGCAGCCGGACGCCCGCATTCTGCCCTTCCTGAATCGTGCCGGCGCGCGTGTTACGCAGGAGGACGATGGCGTCCGCATTCGCGGCGGCAGGCTCAAGGGTATTGTGGCCAACGTCAGCAATTGCCCCGATCTCGCCCCGCTCCTGGGTGCGATGGGAGCGCTCGCCGAGGGGGAGACTGTGGTCGCCGGCGCACCCCACTTGGTCCACAAGGAAAGCGATCGAATCGCCGCCATGGTGGGCCTCATTCGGGAGCTGGGCGGCGAGGCCGAAGCGCGCGACGACGGCTTCGTGGTGATGGGCGGGCGGCCCATGGTCGGCTGCGCGGTGTCCTCACGCGAGGACCACCGGATCGCCATGGCGGCCGGGGTCCTTGCGCTGCGGATTCCGGGGGTTACGGTGACCGGTTCGGAAGCGGTCAAGAAGTCATACCCCGCGTTTTTCGACGATCTCGCCGCGCTTACGCAGGCACCGCTGGAGCCCCCTCGATGATGTTGCGCCCTCAGCTACTTCTCCCGTTCATTGCACTTCTCTTCGCGCTGCCGGCCCATGCCCTGCCCGACGCGCCGACCGGCCCGATTCGGACCGAAGAGCTCACGCCGTTGGTCAAGGAGCTGTTCCGCAAGGCCTACGACACGCGCAGCGGTGAGCGAAAGATGGACGACGTCCTCAAGGAGTACTCCAAGCGCGCCAACACCAAGTCGACGCCGCGCGTGCAGGCGATAGAACTCTACGTCTATGCCCAGTTGCTGTTCGTGCTGAAGCGGCAGGAAGACGGCATGGAGGCGATCAAGTCGGCGCTGAGCATCTATCCCGCGTTTCCGGACGCGCACGTGACGCTGGGCCACGAGGCGCTGAGCCAACGCAAGTTCCGCGTCGCCCGCAAGCACGCCCGAAAAGCGCGAAAAATCGATTCGGGCAACCTTCAGTCGCTGCTGCTCACGGCAGCGGTATTGCAGGCCGAAGACAAGTGGCTCGAAGCTCTCGACAAGTACGTCGAGGCGGCCGGCATCGATCCGACCTCGCCGCACGTACTGCAAGGTATGGCGGGCGTCTACGTGCAGCTTTTCAAGGACAGCTACGACGCGGACCGCCGCAAGAAACACGCGGCCGGCGCGCGCAACATCGTGGACATCTGGGTCAGCATGGAGCCCGACAAGGCGGGTCCGCGCATATTCCAGTCGCAGATCTACTTCGAGTTGGGTCTCCACGCGCAAGCCGCCGAAAAACTGGAGTTGACGCTGGATGAGGTGCGCGATCTGCGCGACGGGGATCGCAAGCTCTGTCTCGGCCGCATCTTCCTGGTGCGCGTCAACCAGGGCGACCTGGAAGGC
>CBDURV010000618.1:0-2664 GCA_965369495.1 uncultured bacterium | reverse complement strand
ATCGTCTGCGCCGAGCTTTGCGGTGCCGGGCACACGCGAATGCGCGGCCTGCTGTTCGTTCAAACTGCCGAGGAGTTCGAGGCCTGGAAGAAGAGCCAGTACGAGAAGAACGGCGAGCACATCGCCGACAAGGACGAGAACTGGAAGTTCTGGTACCAGCGCGTCCAGGAGGCGAGCAAATGAACCCCTCCGACGTAGCACACGAGACGCACGAGCACCACGAGCCCACCGGCTTCTGGCAAAAGCACGTCTTCTCCCGCGACCACAAGGTCATCGGCAAGCAGTTCTTGTTCTCGTCGATGTTCTGGGCGCTGCTGGGCGGCGCGCTCGCCATCATGGTGCGCCAGCAAGTCGCCTACCCGGGCCAAGAGATCCCGATTATCGGCGACTGGCTCTTCTCGACCAGCGGCGGGACGATGCCCGAGCAGTGGTACAACATGGCGTTCACCATGCACGCCTCGATCATGATCTTTTTGGTCGTGATCCCGGCGCTGTCGGGCGGCTTCGGGAACTTCCTGATTCCGCTCATGATCGGCGCGCGCGACATGGCCTTCCCGCTGCTCAACATGCTCAGTTACTGGGTCATGTGGCCGGCGATGGCCTGCTTTATCGCGTCGCTGTTTATCGGCGATACCTACGCGGGCACGGGTCCGATCGGTATCGATGCGGCGGGCGCGGGTTGGACGGCGTATCCAACGCTGTCGGTCATTGCAATCGGCTCGGGCCAGACGCTCTGGGCCGTCGGCGTGATCCTCGTCGGCTGGTCGTCCATCATGGGCGCCGTCAACTACATCACGACGATCGTCAAGCTGCGGGCGCCCGGCATGGGTTTCTTCCGCATGCCGCTGACCGTCTGGTCGCTCTTCATCACGGCGCTGCTTCAGCTACTGGCGACGCCGGTGCTGGGTTCCGCGATGATGCTGTTGATCTTCGAACGCACCGCCGGCGGGACCTTCTTCCTGACGGACTCCGTGGCGAAAGGTGATGTGTTTTTCCGGGCGGAGGGTGCCAACGGACAACCGCTGCTCTTCCAACATCTCTTCTGGTTCTATAGCCACCCGGCGGTCTACATCATGATCCTGCCGGCGATGGGCATCGTCTCGGACATCATTACGACGTTCGCGCGCAAGCCACTCTTCGGCTACCGGCCGATGGTCTACTCGATGAGCGGCATCGCCGGACTCGGGTTCATCGTCTGGGGACACCACATGTTCCAGTCGGGCATGAACCCGTACCTCGGAACGGCGTTCATGATCGGCACGATGATGATCGCGCTGCCGAGCGCGGTGAAGGTCTTCAACTGGCTGGGCACGCTGTGGGGCGGCCAGATCGAGTTCCCCGCGGCAATGAAGTTCGCCATTGCGTTCGTAGCGATGTTCATCATCGGCGGCCTGTCGGGCATCTTCATGGCCGCGACGCCGGTGGACATCCAGATCCACGACACCTACTTCATCGTGGCGCACATCCACTACGTGCTCTTCACGGGCAGCATCGTCGGCATCTTCGCGGGCTTCTACTACTGGTTCCCCAAGATGTTCGGTCGCAAGATGGACGAGAAGCTGGGAAGCATCCACTTCTGGCTCACGTTCGTGCTGATGAACTGCACCTTCTTCGCCATGCACATCGTCGGCCTCGGCGGCATGCAGCGACGCATCGCCGACCCGACCGTCTACGAGGGTCTGCTGCGCTGGATGCCGCTCAACAGGTTCATGACGTGGAGCGCGTACCTGTTGCTGCTGAGCCAGGTGGTCTTTTTCTGGAACCTGTTCAAGAGCCTGCGCGGCGGCGAACGGGTCGGCAACAACCCGTGGAAGGCGAACAGCCTCGAATGGGACGCGACTTCGCCGCCCTGGTTCGAGAACTTCCACGAGATCCCGCACGTGCACCGCGGCCCGTACGAGTACGCGTCGCCGGAAGTCGAAGAGGACTATCTTCCGCAGTCGCGGGTCTTGAAACCGGCCGAAGCGAAGTAGCGCGATGAACAACTACAGTAGGTCAGTGCATCGAATGGCGCTTGTCGCCGCCGTGCTGACCTACGCGTTGCTCGCTCTCGGCGGTCTCGTGACCAGTCGTGATGCGGGCATGATCTTCAACGACTACCCGCTCTCGAACGGCTCGCTCAATCCGGACGGCTGGCTCAGCAACGCCGACAAGTTCTCGGAGCATGGCCATCGCCTGCTGGGCACTCTGGTCGGCATGGCGTCGATCGCCCTCGCGGTCATGATCCAGAGGAGCGACACGCGCACCTGGATGAAGTGGCTGGCCTGGTTCGCGGTCGTCTTCGTGACGGCGCAGGGGCTTCTGGGCGGCTTCCGCGTGTGGCGGGTGAACACCTTCATGGCGCTCATGCACGGATGCACGGGGCAGATATTCTTCGGCCTCACCGTGGCGCTGGCGTATCTCACGTCGCGCGATGCGCGGGAGAAGCCGGAGCAGGGCCGCGACACGCGCCTGCTCGTCGCCGTCGGTTGCGGCGCGGCGGTCGCGACGCTGATGCAGACCATTCTCGGCGCGCGGGTTCGACACATTCACGGGCCGATCAACGACCACCTGCTGGGAGCCGTGGTCGTCAGCGGGACCGTGATCTGGCTGCTGAGCATCGTCGTGGTGCTGCACCGCCGTCGGCGCGCGTTGATGGTGCCGGCGATGATCGTGTTTGGCCTC
>CBDURV010000617.1:0-2669 GCA_965369495.1 uncultured bacterium | reverse complement strand
CGGAGGAATGCGTGCGGGTGGGCGTGGATCTGCCGGTTCCCGAGGTCCTGGACGCCCCCGATCTAACCACCGCGCTCGCGCTCGACCCCGATCTGCTGCTGCTGCGTCGCGCCGACATCGACTCCATGGCGCGGGTCGCGGATGCGCTTGCGCAGGGCGTGCGGGTCGCGGTTGCCGCCTATTCGCTGCTGGAGTTGGAGGTCTTCGACGACGCGAGTGTCTGGGACGTATAGGCACGGTTTGAGAACTCCCGCTGGCTTCGGCCGGCTGCGGCGGCGCTGAACTTCGTCGCGGCTCCTTGCGGTGAGCTTCCTGTAACACAGCGGCGTCGCCGCGACTTCGCCCAGCTAGTCCTCGCTCGCCCTCGGGCCGACGCGGGAGTCCTCAAACAGTGCCTGGCGCCCCATGCGCGCCTCGTGGCGGGCGGTTTGTGCGGTGTGGTGGGCGCGATCCGCAGCGTCCAGTGTGTCGCGATCGATGGTGCCCGCCGCGTAGAGCCTGGCGCACACGTCGAGCATGCGTTTCCGCGTGCGCACGACGATTTCGCTGATTTCGAGGTTCGCTTCGTAGTGGATCCAGAACGCCTGTGCCTCCGTGTCGGACGGGGCACGCGCCGCGTGGCGCAGCTTGACGAGTCGCGACCAGCGGTTCGACTGCACGCGCGCCACTTCCGACTCGCCGTCGAACGGCAGCCAGCGTAGCTCGGTCACGCTGCCCTCTTGGTACTGCGCCTGCCAGCGTGCAGCCTCGCGTCGCGCGATATCCTCGATGCGTTGCGCCCGGGCGGCTTGCACGCGATAGCGCTCCAGCGTGAAGTCGCGTCCGCTCTGGCGCGTCTCCTGCAAATCGAGTTGCCGAAGCTGCAGCTCTGCCTCGGCATTGACTACGTCTCGCTGGGTGCCGGTGCGTGCCGCCTCGTGTTTCCGCGCCGCTTCCAAAGCCTGTTGCGCATCGCGCAGGCGGGACTCGGCTTGCGAGTCGGAGTCCGGCCGGGTCGAACTGCAGCCGGCAGCCAGGAGGGCGATCCAGACGCTGCGCACGCGCCCAAGGTAGCAGGCCGGTTGACAGGCTAGGCTTCTACGCCAGCGCCTTGGAGTAGCGCGTCGACGCGGCGGCAGTTGGGGATGGCAAAGTCGGGCGTGACCCCGGCCTCGACGCGGAGCGTATCGAAGCTGTATTCGCCGCCACCCCAATTGAAGATGTCGCGCAGGACCGTCAGCACCTGAATCTCGATTTCCGTCTCGGCGACGCTGCGGTCGATGAGCCCGAGTTCGATCAGGATCGTTCCGAGCGGTTGGCGGCGCTTCTTGCGCTTCTGGAGGGCGAGGACGCCGGCCAGATCTGACGCAGAGATGGCACCTCGTTCCTTGAGCGCCGCGCCGAGGCGCTTGGAACTGGTGGAGCGCGCCCACAGGACTTCGCCCTGGAAGAACATGATGTCCGCATCGGCGCTCCTGCCGTGAACGCGGAGTATTCCCGTGCTCTGCGCCTGCGCAAGCGCGCGCATTACGGTCGGAACCGAGTCCCGGAGTGATTCTGCGAAATCGACCATGATTATCCGTCTTGGTCACCCGCTTACGAGCAACCTTGTCCCCCCTTTGGTTATCGGAGAACTTGCGAGACAGGATTAGGGTCGATTCGACTCGGTTCGGGAAGTGTTCAGGAAAATGATCAAATTAAGCCGGGCCGAAGCCAGCATGCTGACCTCGGCCCGGGAGAAGTGCCGTCTCCAGAGGTGGAGACCCGTCGGTCGCCCCGTTTAGGAGGACGGCCTCTTTTTCGGACTTCCAGTCACTGATCACCTCCTTTTCTGCGGGTTCTGCCGCGCCAGCCCGAAGTCCTCGAACCTTGGCCGGAACGACCTAGTGCCCATCGCGCCCGTCGGCACGAAACAAACGGCGCATTGGCAACCCGTTCCGCGGAAGTCATTCGCGGCGCGCGCTATCAGCTGCACCGGTACCTAGGGTAATCGGCTTGGCCGACGCGTTAGCCGGAAAATGCCTTTGCCAGGCGGCGGGCGACGCGCGAACGGAAGGAACCGTCCAGAATTTTGGGCAGATTGGCGCGTGCCGTTTCCGCGGCCATGTCGCGTGCGGCCTCGGCGAGACGCCGCCCGCCCGAGCAGTCGGTGGCGACCATTTCGTCGCAGTGGTGGGCGGCCGCGGCGGAAATGGCCCACAACTCGGAGCACGCCTCGGCGATGCGCACCGGGATCTCGGTCGCCTCCTTGAGCGCATCGTCGCCGCCGTCGCGCATGACCGTGCGGAACGCCTGCTCATCGAGTCGCTCGAGTTCGCAGAGGTCGGCGCGCAGTTTGTCCGTCTTGCCGCGCAGTTCGGCGAGGCGCGGACTCGGACGCGAACAGTCGATGCTCATCACCACCAGCGCGGCCGCCAGCGCGCCGGTGTGGGCGGCCGCGGATCCTCCCGCGGGAACCGGCGTGCGCGAGGCGACGCGGTCGAGGAACTCGGGATACGGGTCGAGGACTTCGAGCGGGCCGCTGCGAATCGCGGAACGGAATCCACGTGCCACCGCATCGCGCGGCAGCATGCCGACGATCTCGCTGCCCAGCACCTCCACCTTCGCTTCGCGCGCCAGCCTGCGCACGTGGCGAAACGCCTTGAGCGGCGAGGTCTTCTTGTAGTCGAGCAGGTTCATCGAGACCTGCA
>CBDURV010000616.1:0-2685 GCA_965369495.1 uncultured bacterium | reverse complement strand
GGCGCGGCGCAGTCCACGCGCAAGCGCAGCCGGCCGAAGCCAGATGGATTTATTCGCACCCTCCTCGCCTGCATAACTCATGAGGCGTGGGCGCATCGGGAGCAGATCTTTCGGTAGTGAGTTGCGGGACGCGGCACAGCGCGCTTTTCGATCTACAGCATGCTGTTCTGGGCGAGGACAGAACGTCGAGATCGAAGAGAGAGCCCGAAGGCGACCCGGAGGGGTCGTCGAGGGCGAACGATGCCAAACTCGGGATACACGGCTCGGCGATCTGATCCGCCCAGAAACCGCGCCTCGTGAGTTATGCAGGCTAGTTTGGTACCGTCCGCGGATGCGGCTCGATCTGCCCGAACTGGGCCCGCTGCGCGCCGAGCGGTGCTCTTTCCCGCCGCCTTCGGCGCGCCTCGTCGCGGCGCTGCGGGGCACGGCGCACGCGGCACTTCTCGACTCGGCGGCGGGCGGTCGCTACACGGTGCTGGGCGTCGCCCCCATGGCGCGGCTCAGATGGCGCGCCGGCCACGGCGAAGTGCGCCTGCCGGGCGGCGCCGTGGCGCACGAGGACTCGCCGACGGCTCTTTTGCGCTCCGCTCTCTTGTCGACCGCGCTGGATGGCAAATCGTCGCTTCCGTACGGCCCCGGCTGGATGGGTTGTTTCGGCTATGGCCTGCGATCCGCGTTCGAGGACGTCCCGGAGCGCCACGGATCCGAAAGTGATCTCGCCGATCTCGACCTGGCCTACTACCCGGCCGTGGCGGTCCACGATGCGCACGAGGAGTGCTGGTGGCTGCTCGCGCGCGAGGCGGGCGCCCACGCGGCACGCACGCTCAGCGCGATTCTCTCCACGCAGGGAGCCGAGCCGATCGGCGGCGTCACCCGCGCACCGGAAGCACGCATCACGCGCGACGCCTACCTGCGGGCGGTGGCGCGCGCGGTCGAATACATCCACGCCGGCGACGTGTTCCAGGTCAACTACGCGCACGAGTTCCGCGCGCCCTGCCGCGGCGACCCGCTGGCGCTCTACACGGCGCTGCGCGCCTCCAACCCGGCTCCCTACGCCGCATACCTGGATCTCGGCGAGGACGGTGCCGTGCTCTCGACGAGTCCCGAACTCTTCTTGAGCGTGCGCGGCCGGGACGTGGTCACGCGACCGATCAAGGGGACGCGTCCACGCGGTGCGACCGCCGCGGAGGATCGCCGACTCGCCGACGAACTGGTGGCGAGCGAAAAGGACGCCGCCGAGTTGGCGATGATCGTGGACCTGGAGCGCAACGACCTCGGACGCGTCTGCGAACCGGGCAGTATCATCGTCACCGAGGCCGGTGCGAGCGAGAGCTACGCCGCCGTGCACCACCGCGTGGCGGAGGTCATCGGGCGCCTCGAAGAGGGCAGGGACCGCGTCGATCTGATTGCCGCCGCGTTTCCCGGAGGGTCGATCACGGGGGCGCCCAAGGTGCGCGCGATGGAGATCATCGACGAGTTGGAGGATGGCCGCCGCGGTCCTTACACGGGATCGATCGGGATCCTGACCGATCAAGGGGACATGGAGCTCAACATCGCCATTCGGACCGCCGTGGTGAGCCGCGGCAGCGTGCGCGTGCACGTCGGAGGCGGCATCGTCGCCGATTCCGACCCGGTGGCCGAGTACGAAGAGACGCTGGCGAAGGGGCTGGCGCTCTTCCAGGCGCTCCAACCCTGATGCTGCGCCACTTGGACGACTATCTCGCCCGGCTGGGGCAGACCTCCTCCCCGCACACGCTGCGCGCCTACCGGCAGAACCTGGAGCTCTTCGTCACATGGTCGAAGACCAAGGGGGTCATCGACCCGCGCCGCATCGACCACCGCCATCTGCGCGGGTTCCTGGTGGAACTCAACCAACGCGGCGTCTCGCGCGCCACCGTCGGGCGCTATCTCGCCGCGGTGCGCTCGTTTACGAAGTACCTGACGCGCGAGGGAATCCTCAAGCGCGACCCCGGCAGCGCGGTGCGCACGCCGACCCAGGGCCGTTCGCTGCCCGTGCACCTCAGCGAAGAGGAAGTGGACCGGCTGATTGCCGGCGCCGACGGTCCGCGCGATCGCGCGCTGCTCGAATGCCTCTATGGCGGCGGGCTGCGCGTTTCGGAACTCGTCGGCCTCGACCGCGACGACATCGACCTGTCGCGCGGCATCGCCCGCGTGCGCGGCAAGGGCGCCAAGGAGCGACTTTGCCCGCTGGGCCGCGCCGCCACCCGCGCACTCGCTACGTGGCTCGAGACGCGAACGCAGACCGAAGATGGGCGACCGGTCTTCCTGAACACGCGCGGCGGTCGTCTGACCGACCGCTCGGTGAGGCGCATTATTCACGCCGCCGCTACCTCGGCGCAAGTCGATGAACGCACCAGCCCGCACACCCTGCGGCACAGCTTCGCCACCCACCTCCTCGACCGCGGCGCCGACCTGCGCGAAGTCCAGGAGCTGCTCGGCCACAAGAACATCGCGACGACGCAGATCTACACGCACGTCTCCATGGAACGACTGCGGAAGGTCTATGAGACGGCGCACCCCAGAGCCTGAGCAGAGGCGCTGGAAGCTGGAGGCTTGAAGCTCCCCATCGCTCCACGGAACGCACCCTGACAACCTGGTCGCGGCGTCAAGCCTCAAGACACTATGGATGCCGCCTGGGATCTCAGGTGGCCAGCCCTCCGGCCT
>CBDURV010000615.1:0-2687 GCA_965369495.1 uncultured bacterium | reverse complement strand
AGACACCCACGCAGCCCCACCACCTGGCCCACCCTCAGGCGCCCCGTGGTTCCACCCCAACCCCCACCCCCAAACCCCCACAGCCGAGAACGCGCAAAGCAGTGTCTTGTTACGGCATCTCGGCGAGGGCTGACAGCAGTCGATCGCGGTTGGCGTCGCGGATGGGGCCCCACGCCGCGCGCGGATGCTCGGCGCTGATGAGCGTGAGATTGCCGCCCTCCAACTCCTCGTGCAGGCCGCGTAACATGGAGCGCGCGTTCAGCATGCCCTTGGACAACACGACGACGGTGCGGTCGCCGGCGTCGAGGTGTTCGGCCAGCGCCTCGCGACCGCGCCTGCCCGAGCCCGGAATGAACGCGACTCCTTCCTGTTCCAGCAGTCGCGCGCTGCCGGCCACCTGCAGCACGATGGGTGCTGTGGTCCCGCGCAGGCGGTCCGGGTACTCCTCGTCCTCGAGCGTGATCAGACGCACGCCGAGATCGTCGAGCGCGGCGACGTCTTCTTCCTCGCGTTCGATGATGTCACTGGGAAAGTCGTCGGTTTCGGGACCTGCGCCGAGCGCAATAGTCTGTTTGTCCGCGTCCGACAGGCCCGACCGATAGGCCAAGGCCAACCATGCGGCTCGTTCATCCATGCCCTATTCGTAGCGCCGGGGACCGACAAAGCCCAGTGGGACCGGCCTTGGGCTGTGGGCTTGGGGCTTTGCGCCGCAACCAGATTGGCACCTTGCGAAGCGATCGTCGTTGGGCCTCGGTCGTTTGTGGTGCCGCCCCAGAACTCCCGACGCCCCATCGCCCATATTCGCAGGCGGTCGGCCCGGTCGCGGCGCAAAGCCCACAGCCCAAAGCTCACAGCGCGCGAAGTGCAGCGAGCGCTAATGGTGTTTCTTCAAGTCCACGCCCTTGTACAAACTCGCGACCTGCTCGCCGTAGCCGTTGAAAATCAGGGTGTCGCGGAAGCTGAACTTGTCGGGGATCATCCACTCCCTCGCCTGCGACCAGCGCGGGTGGGGGACCTCGGGATTGACGTTGGAGAAAAAGCCGTACTCGGCCGGATTGGCCATGTTCCAAAACGTCTGCGGCTGTTTGTCGACGAAGCTGATCTTCACGATCGACTTGGCTGACTTGTAGCCGTACTTCCACGGCACCACGAGTCGCAGCGGCGCGCCGTTCTGCTTGGGCATCTCGCGGCCGTACAGGCCGGTCGCCAGCAGGGTGAGTTCGTTGTTCGCCTCATCCAGGCGCAATGCCTCGTGGTAGGGGAAGCGGTCGGTCCAGCCGTTCAGCGCTGGCATTTCCTTCGCACGCCACGCGCTTTCGAAGCGCACGTACTTCGCCTTGCCGGTGGGTTCGGCCCACTTGATGAACTCGCGCATCGGGACGCCGATCCACGGCACCGCCATGGCCCAGGTCTCGACGCAGCGGAAGCGGTAGAGGCGTTCTTCCTGCGGCAGCTTCTTCAGGATCGCGTCGAGGTCGAACTTGCCCTTCTTCTTGCAGAGGCCGCCGATCTCGATCTCCCACGGCTGCGTCTTGAACTTGCCGACGTGCTGCCAGACCTTGTCCTTGACGGTCGTGAACTCGTAGAAGTTGTTGAACGTGACCGCGTCGAGTTCCTTCGAGAGCGGCCGATCGAGCTTGAACTTCTCGTTGCGCTTGAACGGGCGACCGTACTTCTTCACCCCTGCGAGCGCTTTTGTGCGGTCGGCGCAGGCGACGCCGGACAACAGCAGCGCGCCCCCGGCCGCGTAGCCCATGCTCCGCAGGAATGCGCGGCGATGCATGAACTGCGCTTCGGCAGTCGCCTCGCTCTCGCGCAGCGCCCATCGGGGAGCAACGTGGATGCGGTTCATCGTTTCTTCTTTCGCAACGTCTCGACACGCTTTCGGGTAGCAGCGTCCCACGGGTTGATGCGCAGGTACCTCTCATACGCCGCAATCGCCTTCCCGGTTACGCCGGCGGCGTCATGCAGCGTCGCCAGCGCGTAGTGGGTGGCATCGATGTCGTTGCGCTGCAGCACGAACGCGTTCAGGACCTTGATCACTCGCTCGCGCAGTTCGGGGCGCCGGCGCGCCTCCCGTTCCGCCAGCGCCAGCGCCGCCCGGTAGCGCAGCACGGCGTTGGGATCGTCGAGCAGCGCTTCCAGCCGCTTCGGATCGGTGAACTTGACCCCCTCGATCGCGGCGCGGCGCACGAGCGGGCTCGGATCGTCGAGCGCGCCGGTCACATCGGCGCGGTAACCGGCGAGCAGACGCACCGCACCCGCGCGGTAGATTGGATTGGGGTCCTTGCGCAGCGTCTCGAGTCGTTCGCGCGCCTCCGGCTTGCCGGCGCGGCCGCCCGCGATCGTCCGCGCCAGCGCCACGCGGTGATTGTTCTTGTCCGCCTCCGGGTACCACTTCGAAAACGGCGCGTACTCGTACGCGGGATCCTCGAGCAGGTGGCAACTGCGGCAGGCGTTGGGCAGGCCGAGGCTCTTGGTGTTCTCGATCGAGGGGATCGAGATTGTGTGGTCGAAGGTCGCGCCGTGGCCACCCTCGATCACGAGGCGCGGCATGTGGCAGTTCACGCAGACGCTGCCGGCACTCGCCGCCTTGTGGTGGGTGTGCTCCGTGACGCTCGCGCCGATTTCCTCGTGGCACTGCGTGCAGGTCTTGTCGTCCGAAAGCGCGCTGCGCATGTCGCCGG
>CBDURV010000614.1:0-2688 GCA_965369495.1 uncultured bacterium | reverse complement strand
TGCGCAAGTTCGTCGTGCGCCACCGTGTATTGATCGGCGCGACATCTGCCGTCGTGGCGGCTTTGGTGATCGCCTTGGTCGTGACCGCCCGCTTCGCGGCCGAGGCGCGTCATGCCGCGGGGCATGCGTCGGTGCGGGCTGCGGGCGAGGCGGCCTACATCGGCGACGCCGCGTCCGTCCGCGCGCATCTCGATGCGGTTCCCGAGGAAGAGCGCGCGTGGGAGTGGCACTACCTGCGAGCGAATCTGGACCGAAGTATCGAGGCGTTGCCGATCTCGCCAATGCGCGGTCACGCGCGAGCGCAGTTCCGATCCGACGGACGGCAGGTCCTTCTGCGGGCGCCTCTCCTCCCTCCGCGCGTGCTGGACATCGGTGCCAAAGCCGTGAGCGAGCAGGAAGTCCCGCAAGGGGCGCGCGGCGCGACGCTCGTGGGCGACTCCCTCTGTTTCCTGGGTCTCCGGGACGGGCGCCAGTTCCTCAAGGTCGAAGGTGATCCGGACCCGATCGATGTCGCTGGCGAGTCGGGCGGTGAGCTTTCCGCCGTGACCGGATCCGCGGCCGCAGACCTGCTCGTTTGGGCCGAGCTGAATCCGCGGGCGATCTACGCGTGGGACATGCGCGACAGCCGAATGCGCTGGACGGTGCAGCCGCCGCAGGCGGTGGGCGCGCTCGCGGTCAGCCCGAACGGCTCCCGCCTCGCACTGGGGATGGCGGACGGGCATATTCTGATTCTCGATGCGCGCACCGGCGAACGGGTCCGCGAGTTCCCGGCGCATCGCAACGCCGTGTCGTGCATCACGTTCAGCCCCGACGGATCCGCGCTCGCCAGCGGCGGCGTCGATCACCGCGTTTGCTGGTTCGACGCGGCAACCGGCGAGCGGCGTGCATCGCTCAAGGGGCACCTTGCTCCGGTCGAAAGCGTCTCGTTCCGGCCGGACGGAGCGCGTCTCGTCTCCGGGGGGCGGGACGCGGCCATCCGCATCTGGGATCTCGCCAGCGGGGAGTGCGAGAGCGTGTGGTCGGGGCACGAGCACGCCGTGTTCGCCGTTGCCTACACGCACGGAGGCTCCCAACTCGTCTCGATCGGTGGCACGTCCGTGAGGCGCTGGAACGTCGAGGGCGGCGCCGTGCTGCATCATGGACTGGAGGAGGGGGGAACCGAGGGGCAGCAGGACGCCTACGTCTACGGTGTCGCGTTCAGCCCCGACGGCACGCGTCTCGCCTCATGCGGCTGGGATCGAACGCTGCGTCTGTTCGACTCGGTGACGCGACAGCAGTTGGTCGTCCGGAAGAGTCCCGACTATCTACGTTCCGTAGCGTGGCGGCCCGACGGGCGCGCGATGGTGACGGCCGGCAGCCACCTCGATTTCCGGGACGGAGGTTCGGGTGCGCTGCTGCGCGAGCAGGGTTCGCCCAGCCTCGTCCACCGCGTCGCCTATTCGCCCAATGGCAAGTGGCTCGCGCTCGCCTGGCCCGACGGCGTGGATGTCTACCGCGTAGCAACCGGGGAACGGCACCACCGCTGGGAGGCCGGTCATTCCTCCTATCCGCGGTTTGCGTTCGATCCGTCCGGCCGACGCATCGCGTATGCCGGCCCCGACGGCTCGGTCATCGTGCGGTGGGTCGAGGACGGCGCGGTCGTTCGCCGACTTCCCTCGACGCGGCAGGAGTTGTTTGCGTTCGCGTTTTCGCCCGATGGCCGCTCGCTCGCATCCGCCGGCATCGACGGGAAGATCCGCATCTGGGATCTGAATCGCGGTGTGCTTCGGAGCACTCTCGGCGGGCATGTGGGGCATGTCTACGCGCTCGCCTATCTGCCCGACGGGACGCGCCTCGCGTCCGGAGGTGCCGACCACACCGTGCGCATCTGGGATCCGGTGGGCGGAGATCTGCGGCTTACGCTGCGCGACCATCATCGCTACGTCTTCGATCTCTGCTTCAGCCCGGATGGTCAGACGCTTGCGTCCGCATCGGGCGACACGACGGTGCGGCTCTGGTCGATTCGCGGGGAGCGCGACCGGTGAGCATCGACCTGGACGATCTGCTTCCCGGCCTCTACGAGGAGTTGCGTGAACTCGCCGCGGCGCACATGCGGCACGAGCGCGCGGAGCACACGTTGCAGCCGACGGCGCTGGCGCACGAGGTCTACCTGCGTCTTCGGGATGCGATCAAGATGGAGTCGTGCGGCCGCACTCAGTTTCTGGCGATCGCTTCGCGGGCGATGCGCCAGATCCTGGTGGATCACGCACGCCGGCGACAGGCGGCGAAACGAGGCGGTGGCCAAGCGCCCGAGGTGCTCACCGAGGCACCCGCCGAGTTCGGGGTGCCGCAGGTCGATCTGCTCGACCTGGATGAGGCGCTGAGCGCACTGGAAGCGCTCGACGAACGCCGCGCGCGCGTCGTGGAGATGAGGTTCTTCGGCGGACTCCGCATTCGGGAGATCGCCGAGGTCACGCGGCGGTCCAATACCACGGTCGAGGAGGACTGGTACTTCGCCCGTGCCTGGCTGCTGCGGAGGCTGGGCGAAAAATAAGAGGGAGACGGACCTAGGGCCCGCCTCCCTTGACGGTTAGGCCCGCGTGGAGCGAACCCGATGCATCGGAACTCAACGTCAAGGGGGCGGTTTGAATCCTCCAGCCGGGGTCGTGCCGAAGCGGACTCCGAGCCGGTGGTTGGAAAAGGGAAAAA
>CBDURV010000613.1:0-2708 GCA_965369495.1 uncultured bacterium | reverse complement strand
GCGCCGCCGGAGAACGGCAGCCCCCACGCATCGTGGGGGCTGATGTATCTCCAGCTCACGATCGCACCGATCGGTGCGGCCGTGATTCTCGTCTACGCCTGACGCGGTCGAACCAGTGAGCTAGTTCGCCGAAAGCGAGTGGACGACCAGGCCGCTGGCCTCGACATCCGACACGTCGCTCGAAACCATGATGTCCAGCTTCGAGCCGAGAACTGCGCCGGTCTCGTCGTTCTGAACGAAGACATCGACGGAGTAGTCGCCGCTGGAGTGCCCGTCGAACTTGACCGTGATGCGGAACTTGCTCGTCCCGTTCGCACTGCCGATCGAAACGCCATTGACGAGGATGTCGCCATTGCCGTCAACGCGAATACTGAGGTCGATCTCTTCTTCCCAGATGTTGCCGATGAACTCGACTTCGGCGCCGTTGGCGTCCGCGGTGACGACCGCGACCACGTCGCAGTTACCGCCCGGAAGGCTGAGCTGACTCGTCGCGGCAACCGCGACGGACGCAAAGAGAACAATCGCTATCGGCGCGACAAGCGCACGCCGAGTCTGCAGGATCCTGCCAATCCACTTCATCACATACTTCCTTTCAAGACATTGCCCACACTGAGATCACCACGGGAGAGACGCTATGCAAACGCTTCTCCATCGCTGCGACCCATATCGGGACGGCGGGCCCTACGCCTTTAGTGCCAACAAGATCGCGCCACGATGGCTGGCGCGCTGTTGGGGCAGGGGCCCCGAATTGGGCTCATTGGCCTACCTGAGACCGATTCGTTTCGCGATTTCGCGCAGACGCGGACCGGGGAGGTAGACCGTGGCGCGAGTTTTCCCCCGCTTTTCCAGAAGTTCGAGCCGCTGTAACATTTCCAGATCCCTGGAAGTTGTGGACTTCGAGACTCGGAAAAATTTTCGGTACTCGGAGAAGGCGAGCTTCCCGCGCGTCAGCGCCCGTGCAATTGCTGCCTGTTGGCGCCGGTGAAGCTCGATGCCGCGTGACGCGAGTTCCTCGACGATGCGCTCCGCCTGCGACGGATCGAAGCCGGGCAGCAGCGACGAGCTACGCAGATCAAAGACAATGTCGTCGAGATCGACCTCTGCACCCTCCGCGGCAACCACGGCGCGCAGGATAACGTTGCGTAGCTCGCGCACGTTGCCGGGCCAGGGGTGCGACTCGAGCCGCGCCAGCGCCTCGTCCGTAATGCTCTTCGCTTCGCCGCCCGATTGGCGCACGGCCTCGTCGAGGAACATGAGCACGAGCGGCTCGAGATCCTCAAGGCGCTCGCGCAACGGGGGCATGATGACCATCGAGCCCATGAGCCGGTACTTGAGGTCTTCGCGGAATCGACCCAGGCGCACCAGCTCTTCGATGTCGCTGTTGGTGGCCGCGAGAATGCGCACATCCACCGTGCGGACGCGCCCCTCTCCGAGCCTTCGAACCTCGCCCAACTCGAGAGCCCGCAGCAGCTTCACCTGCATCGGAGGCGCCATTTCCGCGGCCTCGTCGAGGAACAGCGTGCCGCCGCTGGCCTCCTCGAAGAGTCCCGCGCGGTCGCGGTCCGCGCCACTGAACGATCCGCGCACGTGCCCGAAGAGTTCCGCTTCGAGCAGCCCCTCCGGGAATGCGGCGCAGTTCACGGCGACGAACGGCATTCCCTGTCGCGGACTGGCGTAGTGGATGGCGCGCGCGATCATCTCCTTGCCCGTGCCGCTCTCGCCGCCGATCAGTACGGCCAGGTCCGAGCTGGCGAGGCGCTTCGATTCGCGCACCAGCGCCTGCATCACGACGCTGCGCGCAACCACCTGATCGAAACCATAGCCGCGGTCGCGCCGATGCTGCTTGATTTCCGTGCGGGCGCTCTTGAGCTCGCGGTCCGCACGGTTGAGTTCGCGCTTCTGCGCGCGGTAGAGACCCTTGATCTCTTCCTTCTTCGCCTCCAGTTCGCGCACCAGTTCGGCGCGCGCAATGGCGGACACCGCCTGGTCCGCAAACAGCTCCAGCAGGCGCTCCTCCTTGTCGGTGAAGTTGCCGGTGCGGAACCGGTTGTCGAGATAGAGCGCGCCCACCGTGCGGCCGGCGGCGCGAAACGGCACCGCGATAATCGACTTGAGGCGAAGCTGGCGTACCGAAAAGGAGTCGGCGAAGTGCGCGTCCATCTCGGCGTCCTCGGAGCGGACGATGCGCGCCGTCTCGATCACTTCGCGCACGACCTGCGACGAGAGCTTCTGCTCGGGCTCGGAGATCGCCTCGCGATCGATGTTGCGTGCGATGCGCACCTGCTCGCGGCCGTCTTCCAGCAGGATGACGAAGCCGCGCTCGGCGCCGGTCAGCTCGATCGCCCGGTCGAGAATCAGCCCCAGCAGCTTGTCGCGGTCGAACTCGCGGTTGAGTTCGCGCGCAACATGCAGCACCTTGACGAGCCGGTCCGCCTCGGGGCCGCCGCGATCGGCCGAGGGCTGCGGCAGTTCGGAAAGATGTAGGTCGATCTTGTGCAGCATCGTTTCATTCCCGTAGAGCGTCCATGTCTCACGCGCCGACTCGAGCAGCGCCGCGGCCGCGGTCGCCGTCGGTTGGCGCAAGAAGCGCTGCATCGACGGCTCTTCCAGCAGCGAGGCGCAGGCCGCGTACACCTCGGCGCACAGCGGGGCATCCTGCGCGCGATTCGCGACGGCCAACGCCTCTTCCAGCAACCGCCCGGACGCGG
>CBDURV010000612.1:0-2710 GCA_965369495.1 uncultured bacterium | reverse complement strand
TCGTCGGCGCGGCTTGCCACACACAAGCTCGCTCGCCCTCGGGCCGACGATGGATCGATTCACACCCTCTCCGACCCTGTCACCGCGCGTTGGTTACTCTGTTACCGGGAAATGACGGCGTGAGATCGCTTCCGTTTACAACTATCCGCATCGAGGCGGGCGAACCGCTCTACTGGGATCGCCACGTCGAACGCCTACGTGAGACGGCGGCCGCGCTCGCGCTACCCATTCCGGTCGCGAAAGACCTGTTTCGCGCCTTGCCGCGTGCCGTGGGGGGGACGCTGCGGGCTCGCATCACGCTGCAGCACAACGGGTCGCTCACCGTCGATGCCGAGCCCTATGCCGACTCGGCCGAGCCGTGGTCCCTGCTACCCGTGCCGGTAGACCCGGACCGCGATCTGGTCCGCTACAAGACGACGGCACGCTCCCTCTACGACGCCGCGCGTGAACTTCTCGGGGATGAAGAGGATGCGCTCCTGTTTCGTGAGACCGTTGTCCGCGATGGGGGACAGGACTCCGCGGACGGCACGATTCTGGAGTGCACCGTCGCGAATCTCTTTTTTGAGATCGAAGGACGAATCGTGACCCCGCCCGCCTCCGAGGCGCTGCTGCCCGGCATCGCCCGCGCACTGGTGCTGGAGCGGGTTCCCGCGGCCTGCGAAGCGCCCGTGAGCCGTGCCGATGCCATGCGGGCCAGCGCCTGCTGCGTGACGAACGCGCTCATCGGAGTGCACCCAGTTGGGGCAGTTACGGGATGGCGCAGCTACGAGTCCGTCGAATTGGCCCGCCGCTTGAAGGATGCAATCCGCGCCGGATAAGTGAAATTCGTATTCTCGAATCCGCGTACAATATCTAGTTGGAATCTGTCTCGGAACCGTTGTAAGGGGCCGGAGAGCGACATGAAGTGCTTGGGAAGAACCCGAGCGGCATGCCGCACAATGGCTTCGCATGGGAGGCGCATATGCGCACGTTGATCGCTTCTGTCCTTTTGGTTGGCCTGCTCTCGGGCCTGCACGCATCCGCTCAGGATGACAAGGGCAAGGAACTCACGCCCTACTCGTTGGTCGAGATCAAGAACCTGCTCGACAACTTCAAGTCGACCTACAAGAAGAAGAAGGTCCCGCAGGAAGACTCGATCAACGTGATCGAGCCCATGAAGGACGCCTATCGATTCATGGAGTCGAAGGGCGATGAGCGGACCAAGGAGGAGATCAAGGCTCAGGCGGCGATCGTCTCGCTGCTGGGCAAGGGGCTCTTCGCGCGCAAACGCGCCCGCATCAACGTCGAGTGCGCGCGCGCTCTCGGCACGATGCCGAGCAAGGAGTCCGGCAAGCAGCTTCTGCGCTGGATGGACGGCGTGGTGCTCGATGCGAAGGCGCCCAACTCCGACTGGGTCGAATACGGCTTCCGCTCCATGGCGTGGGTCGGCGCCAAGGACTCCAAGACGCTCGACTTTGTGCGCAGCTATGCGACCGGCAAGCACGTCGAAATCACCGTCGCATCGCAGGCGCTGATGGCGATGGGCCAGTGGCGCAACCTCAAGGGAAGCGTGCGCAAGGAGTGGTTCAATAAGGTCAGCCAGTACCTGGGCGGCCTCTGGTCGGCCTCGCGCGGAACCGACCCCAAGAAGAAGGGCGAGGCAGAGGCGAAGTACCAGGCGGTCAAGGACAACGGTCTCCAGACGCTTACGCTGCTCTCGGGCGAGACGACCGCTTTCGAGAATCCGGACAAGGCAGGCGCGTTCTACAAGGCCAACAAGAAGCGCAAGTGGGACGACTACGTCGGTCCGCGCTTCCGCAAGGCGGCCGGCGCGCAGAAACCCAAGGAATAGCGCAGGAGAAGGTGCCCGGGAAGGTCCTTTAAGGGCGTGTCTTCGGGGCATTTTGTGTCCGCACGGGAATGCATCCGCGCGGCGTCCAAAGGATTCCCGCCCGAACCGGGCTGGCTCATGAATAATGCGAGGTCTCGTGCGCCAACGCTCCGACCCCCTCATCCCGATCCTCGGCACGGCTGTGATCCTGGTCTGCCTAGGAGCCGTTCTGCTCGTCTTCCGTCCGCGCATCACGTCGATGCTTGCGGATCGACAGGGCGGAGTCGTGCGGCCCGTGCCCGCCGACAACGCGGTGCTTCCGCTGTGGGTCTGCCGAACGGAGGAGGGCGTGGCGCTGCTTATCGAACCGGCCGCACTCACCGGCGACACGACCGATGCCGCCCTCGATGGCCTGCTGGGCGGTGGCCCGTACCACTACCTCAAGCTGTCGGTCTACAACTTCGGCCGCGCCGAGGCCTACCGCTTCGAGTTGCCCCCGGCGGGATTCGACTCCCCCGAGGGCGGGCCGCGACTGGTGCCGACCGGCGTGCTCGTGCCGGAAGCGACGGATCTCGCGGCGCGGCGCGTGCTGCATGGACTGGGCGCGGTGCGCCTGCTCGAGGTGCCGCCGCACGCATCCGGACAGGCGCTGCTCGCAGTCACGCAGGATGTCAGCAAGCGCACCGGCTTCGTGAGCGGAACGCTGCGCTTCGAACGGCGGGAGATCACGCGCTTGGCGCTGGCGCAGTGGCATGACAGCCCCGCCCTTAAGGACTTCCTGGATTTCTAAGGAAGGCGGACGCGAACGATGACGATTCCGCGTGGCCCGCAGGCTCTCCCCCCGGAGCCCCCTGAAGACAATGAGGAGTCGAGTGAGCGGGGGTTGCGCCGCATTCCCGA
>CBDURV010000611.1:0-2711 GCA_965369495.1 uncultured bacterium | reverse complement strand
ACGATGGACGACTCGCTGCCGAGTTGCCAGCGCACGGCGAAGACGTGGCCGAATTCGTGGATCAGCAGCGACACGATGAGTGCGATGCAGAAGATCCCGGTGGCCGCGAGATCCTGGTTGAAGAAAAAGTAGTAGAGCCCCATCAGGAGGAAAAACCCTCCCGTCGCTCGAATGTCGGTGCCGAAGATCCGGCCAATGAGAACGCCCATGCACCCCCGATCATAATGGGGCCGCGAGCCGTATACTTTCGCCATGGCGTCGGGCGCGGATTACCGGGTGGATCTTTCCATCTACAACGGGCCGCTCGATCTTCTGCTCCACCTGATTCGGGAGCGGGAGGTGGACATCCACGACATCCCGATCTCCGACATCACCGAGCAGTTCCTGCTGCACCTGGATGTGGTCAAGCGCATCGACGTCGAGCGGGCCGGCGATTTCCTGCTCATGGCGGCGACGCTCATGCTGATCAAGAGCCGCACGCTGCTGCCGCGCGCCGAGGAGGAAAACGACGACCTCGACGGCGAGCTCGACCCGCGCACGGACCTGGTGGCCCAGCTGCTCGAGTACAAGGCGTTCAAGGACCGCTCGCGCGCCCTGGAGGAGTCGGGGTCGGAGCGCCTGCTGCGCTACGACGGGCGTGTTTCGCTGCCCGATCCGGAGGCGCCGGATGCCGGGAAACTGCTCGAGGACGTCGGCGTCCACGATCTGCTGCTCGCGTTCGAAAAGCTCATGCGCGAGACGCTGGCCGAGGTGGACTTCAAGGTCTTCGGCGAAAGCCTGCCCGTGCGCGAGGTGCGAACCACGCTGCGGGAGCGCCTGAGCATCGCGGGCGGGTCGCTGGTTTTCCGCGACTTCTTCGTGGAGCGCCGCGACCGCTTCTACATCGTCTCCGTGTTCTGCGCGCTGCTGGAAATGCTCAAGGGCGGCGACGTGCGGCTTGAGCCGGGCCACCACGCGACCGACCTGCGCATACACCTGGTGGAAGACCGGGAGGCCGATCAGCTTCCCAGCGACTCTCGCCCTGGGGGCCCGCGTTTCGGCGAGGCGCCCGGGAACCGACTTTCGGAGTAGGGCGGGTGCATTTCGCCTTTTTCGGGTCGGGCACGTTCGCCCTGCCCGTCGTGGATGCACTCGATGCCGCAGGACTGCGCCCGACGCTGGTTGTGAGCCAGCCACCGCGCCGCCGCCGTCGTCGCGGCGAAGAAGAGCCGACGCCGGTGCATGGCCGGGCGCTCGAATGGGGGGTGCCGGTCCTCGCGCCGCCGCGCATCAACGATCCGGCGGCGCTTGAGGAATTGCGCGCCGCCGCCGCCGACCTGTTCGTCGTCGCGGAGTACGGCCAGATTCTCTCGCAGGCGCTGCTGGATATCCCGCCGCTGGGGTCGATCAACGTGCATGGATCGCTGTTGCCGCGCTGGCGGGGCGCCACGCCGGTCGAGGCGGCGATTCTCGCAGGCGATCGGGAAACCGGCGTTTCGATTCAGCGGGTCGTGCGCAAACTCGATGCGGGCGACGTGCTGGCGGCGCGCGCGACGACGATTGGCGGCAACGAGGATGCAGGCGCGCTGCGCGACCGCCTTTCGGCCCTCGGCGGCGAGCTTGCGGCCGAGGTGGTGGCGCAGTTTGCCGCCGGTACGCCGCCCGCCGCGGTGGTCCAGGACGAAGCGCTCGTGACCGTCTGCAGCCGGCTTGGCAATGACGACCTTGTTCTCGACTGGAATCGGACGGCGGTGGAGCTTGAGCGACAGGTGCGGGCGTTTCGACCGCGACCGCTCGCCCGCACGCGGTGGGAGCGAAGTGAGCCGCTGGACTTGAAGGTCGTCGAGGCGCAGGTCTTGGAGGGGTCCGGGGAGCCGGGCGTCGTGGCGGCAGCCGGGCGCGATGGAATCGATGTCGGAACGGCGGACGGGCTGCTGCGGCTACTTGAAGTGGTGCCCGCCGCACGCCGGCCGATGGCGGCCCGCGATTTCGTGAACGGCTTCCACCTCAGCGCAGGGGAGCGGCTTGCTCCCGCAGGCGACGCTCAATGACCCGCTTGGAATCGACGAGCTCCCGGAGATTTTCGGCCAGCCGCCGTTTTTGCTCCGCTGTCAGCGTGTCCGTCCAAGCGCGGCTGGCCGACTTCCGCGCGGGCTTCCAAAAGCACAAGTTCATGGGGTCTAACCACACTTATAGCAGACTATGTAGTGGTTGTCTGCTGGTTTGTTGCCTGGTGGGCGGACTTTCGGGCTGCCATGTGGATCGACCGATTCACCCGCTGCGCCTCGACGGCTTCCCCGGGGCGCCCGTCGAGGAGGGGTTGTTCCCGCTTCGGCCCGGCATGGCCTGGACCTTCCGCGACCGCCTGAACCCCGACGCGCCGCCGCTGCTGCTTAAGCTGATCAAGGAGCGCCGCCGCTTCTACCTCGAAGGAAGCAAGGCGGGCGAACGGGTGGAAATCGGCTACGCGGACGGGTTTTTGGAGGTCAAGCAGGGCGACGTGGTCGTCGATCGCCCGCTCAAGTACCCCGGCAAGGCGGGCGAGACCTGGGTGGTCAACCAGGCGCTGGTCACGATCTTCGGCTACGACACGTTGAATGTGCTGGGCGAGCGCAAGCGGGCGCTCGTCGTTGCGGTCGATCGCCGTCACTACCGAGACCTGGCATGGTTCGTTCAGGGGATGGGTTGGGTGCGATTGCGCACCGAGCGCCGCGGCCACGCCGTGCGCGATG
>CBDURV010000610.1:0-2726 GCA_965369495.1 uncultured bacterium | reverse complement strand
TGCTCGACTCGCCCGACGAATGGGTGCGCTTCCGCGCGGTCTCGTCGCTGCGCTCTGTCGCGGGGAATGCGTTCGGCTACTCCGCCCCCGCAGCGCAGAAACAGCGGCTCGCCGCCACGCAACGCTGGCGCGATTGGCACGCGGCCCACGGCGCGACCATCGAATGGAAGACGCCGCTTCGAATCCACGCGCGCGCCGTCGGCCGCACGCTTGTCGCCGTCTATTCGAAACACCGCGTGATCGAATTCGACGACCGCGGCAACGTCACGTGGACACTCGACAAGATCAAGAATCCCTGGGCGGTGCGCGGCCTGCCCGATGGCCATCGGCTGATCACGCTGTTCAGCGAGAACATCGTGACGGAGTACGACGCGAGCGGCAAGCGCATCTGGAAGAGCGCGAAACTGCCGGGCAACGTCACCAGCGTAGACCGGCTAAGAAACGGGAACATTCTCGTCGCGCTCGGCGGCAAGCAGCATCGCATCGCCGAGATCGGCCGCGACAGCAAACAGATCTGGTCGCTTGAATTCGACGGCCTGCCAGTCTGCGCGAGGCAGCTACCGGGCGGCCGACTGCTGGTCACGCTGCAGAACGCGGGCCGCGTGATCGAGATCGACCGCACCGGGCGCGTGCTGTGGGAATTGAACGGACTCAAGATGCCCTACAACGCGACGCGGATGCCGAACGGCAACGTGCTGGTCGCAACGTTCGGCGGCAAGCGCGTCAGCGAATTCGACCGCGACGGCAAGCTGGTCTGGGAGAAAACGGGCGTCGCCAACCTCTACACCGCCGCGCGCCTTCCCGACGGCTCGACGCTCTATGGAGACAACACCGGCCTCCACTGCCTCGACACCAAAGGCAAGCAGGTCTGGCATCACGAGGTCGCCAACGACTACCTATTCATCGACCGGTATTAACTCGGAAGTACGGCGCCTGGCGCGATTGTCCCGAGATACGGAAGATGGAACAATCGCGCCATGCACCAATGGACTAGGCCCGCGATACTCGTCGCTTCGTTTGCATCGATCCTTCTTATGGTCGCCGTCGTCCGGGCGGATGGCCGCGAGGAGTTCGCGAAGGGGCTTGCCCTGTACCGCGCCGGCGACTTCGCGGGCGCGCTTGAGTCGTATCGGAAGTCGGCGGATCTGGGTAACGCCGTGGCCATGAACGCCATCGGGCGACTCTACAAGAACGGCAAGGGCGTCAAACGGGATCCCGCCGAGGCGCTGAAGTGGTTTCGGAAGTCGGCGGACACCGGCAACACCAGCGCGATGGTGAATGTGGGATACCTCTGCCTGGCGGGAGAGGGCGTCAAGCAGGACTTCAATGAGGCGCTGCGCTGGTTTTCGAAGGCGGCCGCTGGTGGCAACGCAATCGGCATGCTCGGGGCCGGCAACATCTACAGCAGCGGCCTGGGCGTGACACGCGACTACGCCCAGGCCATGAACTGGTTTCGCCGCGGAGCGGAGGCCGGCAACTCCTACTCGATGCGGGCGATCGGCACGTTGTATCTCAACGGAAACGGGGTCGAGCGCGACTACGAGATGGCGATGGAGTGGTTCATGCAATCGGCCAGTCTCGGGAACGCGGGATCGATGTCCGAGGTTGCGGGCTTGCACCGCGAGGGCCACGGGGTCGCGAAGAACGCAATGGAGGCCCTGGGCTGGTACGAGCGCGCCGCCGACCGCGGCGACGCGTGGGCGATGGGCCAGATCGGAATCATGCACGAGTCGGGCGAGGGGATCACGCGTAACCCCGAGAGGGCGATGAAGTGGTTCCAAAAGGCCGCGGACGGCGGCGTGACGTGGGCGTTCGGATCGATGGCGCGCCTTCACTACGAAGGCCACGGAACCGCCGTGGACCGCGCCAAGGCGCTGGCGCTCTACAAGCAGGATCTCGCGCAGACGCCCGGCGAAGACTACACCGCGATGCGGATCTGGTTGTGCATGGCGTCGGACGGCAGCACGCAGGATGCGAACAAGTGGCTGGCCGCCTACGTGGCGAAGCAGAAGCCTGAGGGGTGGTCGGCGACAATCCTGCAGTACATGCTCGGCAAGATTTCCGACAAGGATCTGCTCAAGACCGCCGTGACATTGAAAGAGGAGGACGTGACCGATCTGGAACGGAAGTGCGAGGCGCACTTCTACATCGGAAGCCGCAAGCTGTTCGCGGGCGATAAGAAGACCGCGAAGGCGCACTTCGAGGCGTGCCTGGCGACGAAGGCGAAGAACTACACCGAATACTCCAGCGCGCGCGCGGAGCTCAAGCGGCTGCGGAAGAACTAAACCGGGTAGAACGGACCCATGCGCCGAAAGGTTCAGGTTTTCGATACATTCCGCGACGCAGACGCAGCGAACCGCTCGCAGTACGCCGCGATGACGCCGAACGAGCGATTGGCGCTCGTTTTCGAACTGGCCCACCGATACCACGAGGACGCGCGTGAAGCTTCCGCCGGACTGGCGCGAGTTTATCGAGTTACTGAACTCCACCGGCGTTGAGTACGTCGTGGTCGGAGGCCATGCGGTTGGATACCACGGGTATCCCCGCTACACCGGTGACATGGACTTCTTCGTCCGGGCCGATCCCCAGAACGCAGTGCGCATCGTGGACGCGCTGATCCAATTCGGGTTCGACGGTGCGGGGCAACTTGAAACAGCACTTCGGAAACCGGACTCGGTGATTCAACTCGGCCTACCCCCGAATCGAATCGACCTGCTGACCAGCAT
>CBDURV010000609.1:0-2727 GCA_965369495.1 uncultured bacterium | reverse complement strand
CCGAGCGTGGACGCGGGGCCGTCGATCGTGCTCGACAGGCCGATTCCGCAGATAAACAGGATCGCGTACGCCAGCGTTGCGGCGAAAACGACATAGGTGACGATGCCGTAGAGAGCGCCTGTCAAGCGGCCCACGGTGGGAGTTTCCGACGTTCGAGCTTGGGTATCAATAGCGGCGATGGACATTGTGTATTCCTCCTATGTGGGGAAAGACACGGCAACCGCGTACGGCCCGCAAAAAAAGTCCCCGGGGCATCCCATTTCAGGCGTAGACGGCGGGCTTAGGCTGGTGGCATGAAGCCCCTCGTCGAGCTTTTGCAGAAGTACGATCGCCCGGGCCCCCGCTACACGTCGTATCCGACGGCGGTCGAATTCCACGACGGCGTGGGCGCCGCGGCCTACGCGGACCATCTCGACGCCGCCGCCGCCCGATCCGGCCCGCTGGGCTTCTACCTGCACCTCCCCTTCTGCGAGGAGCGCTGCCTTTTCTGCGGCTGCAACGTGGTGATCACGAAGCGGCGCGACATCGCCGCGCGCTACCTCGACCACCTGACGAACGAGATCGCCCACGTCGGCGACCGCCTGAACCGAACGCGGCCGATCGCCCAGTACCACTGGGGCGGCGGCACCCCCACCTACTACGCCCCCGACGAGTTGCGCCGCATCCACGCCGCCGTCACCGCGCACTTCGACTTCGAGCCGGACGCCGAAATGGCGATCGAGGTCGATCCCCGCGTGACCACCAGCGCCCACCTCGAGGTGCTGCGCGAACTGGGCTTCAATCGGCTTTCGATGGGCGTTCAGGACTTCGACGAATCCGTGCAGGAGGCGATCGGGCGCATTCAGCCGCACGAAATGACCGTGGAACTGGTCGCCCGCGCGCGCGAACTCGGCTTCGACTCGGTCAACATCGACCTTATCTACGGCCTGCCGCGCCAGATGCCGCACGGCTTCGAGCACACGCTCGAGCTCGTCTCCGACCTGCGCCCCGACCGCATCGCACTCTACAGCTACGCCCACGTGCCGTGGCTGAAGGGGCACCAGCGCAAGATCGTCGAGTCGGAAATGCCGCCCCCGGCGATCAAGCTCGGCCTCTACCAGTCGGCGCTCGATACCTTCCGCGCACACGGCTACCACGCCATCGGCATGGACCACTTCGCGCTTCCCGACGACGCGATGACGCTGGCCGCCGAGGCGGGCACGCTGGGCCGCAACTTCATGGGCTACACCGTGAAGCACGCCAGCGACCTGATCGCATGCGGCGTGAGCGGGATCGGAGAGGTGGACGGCGCCTACTTCCAGAACCGGCGCAAGCTGATCGACTACGAACGCGCCATCGACGACGCTGGACTCGCCGTCGATCGAGGCTATTTGCTGACCGACGACGACCGCGTGCGACGCGCCGTGATCGCCTCGATCATGTGCAGCTTCCGCGTGGACCTCGCCGACCACGAGACCGATTTCACGAACGAGTTGGCTGCGCTCCAGCCGATGGTGGAGGACGGGCTCGTCACCATCGACGGCAAGCGCATCTCGATCACCGAAACCGGCCGCCTGTTCGTGCGCAACGTCTGCATGGAGTTCGACGCGCATCTGCGCCGCCACCGCGACGACAAGCAGCGCTTCTCGCGAACGGTCTGACCAGATCGCTCGCTGCGCTTCGCGCGTTGTGGGTGATGGGTTGCGGGTTGTGCGTCGCAACCAGAATGAGTGCGAATGGGGCAGCGGGAGTTCCGTGGCGAGGACGCAATCGACCGAGGTCCAGGGACGTCGGCCACGCCACGCGGTCCCCTGGTCGCGACGCACAACTCGATACTCACGACCCAATACGGAGTCAGCGCAGCAAGACGAGGCTTCCCGACCCGGCGCGCCACGCGTACGACGTACGAGTTGATCGGCGGCGGCGTCATCGCGTTCACTGCGATGGCGTCCCAGCAGGTGTTCCAGGGTCGTTTCGGGCACTCCGTGAAGGGTAGTGGGCAGCGCGCGATGTCGGGAACAAGAGAATCCGAAATCGCCGCCCGAACGGTACGGTTGGGAGTACGGTGGGATTGGGGATTGAGTGACTACGATCGGCCAGATCGGTTCATTCCAGCTCCTCTCCGATCTCGGAGCGGGCGGCATGGGCACGGTACACCTCGCACGTGATTGGGCGCGCGGTCACGGCGGCGCCATCTGTGCCATCAAGGTCGTACACCCCCACCTGCTGACGGCGCCGGGATACGTTGACCGCTTCCTGCGCGAAGCCGCGATCGGTCAAAAGGTACGGCACCCGCACGTGGTGCGAACACTCGGCGTAGGCACGACTGAACGCGACGGCGCAACCGCCCACTACCTCGTCATGGAGTATGTCGAGGGCCAGACGCTGCGCGAATTGCTCGACGAGATGGGCCGCGTTCCCGAATCGTTCGCCCGCGAGATCGGCCTGCAGATCGCGCGCGGCGTCGCGGCCATCCACGCGGTGGACGTGATCCATCACGATCTGCGTCCGGAAAACGTGATGATCACGCGCGACCACACCGTGAAGGTCATGGACCTCGGGGTCGCTCAACTCGCAAACGAGGCGATGCGGCAGTCGCAGCGGGGCGAGTTCGTGGGCTCGATCTACTATGCCGCTCCGGAGAAGTGGACGACCGACGGCGCACCCGACGTGCGTGCGGATCTCTACTCGCTGGGGATCATGCTGCACGAACTGGTGACCGGCCAGCGCCCCGACTGGCGCGGTACC
>CBDURV010000608.1:0-2747 GCA_965369495.1 uncultured bacterium | reverse complement strand
GTGGCGGATGTGACGAGGCCGTCGCGGCAGGCGCGCACGATGCCGCGATTGATCGACTCGGTCTGGCCGAAGTCGTCGGCATTGACAATCAACCTGCACGGCATCAGCGTGTGTTCTTCACGAGACCCGCGGTTCTGGACGGTCCGCAACGCCGATCTCTGCGTCGATCGTCGTCGGAGTGGATTTCAAACACGACTTCCTCCTCATTCCTTGATCTCGGCGCCGCGTCCTCGCCCAGAACAACGTGCCACTGATAGCGAACCCTCCACTGCCGTCGTGAGTCGACGTATCGCGGTGCGTCCGCTCCCGATGTGCGCGGGGCTCATAGACAACCCACGCTACCGTGCCCGACGATCGATGCGAGTGGGCGCCGCGAGCCCGACCGTTTCGCTTACGAGGAAGCGCGGGCGACGGCGCGTCTCGACGAGGATGCGACCGATGTATTCGCCCAGGAGTCCCAGGTAGACGAATAGCACGCCGAAGAGGAACGACAGGATCGCCAGCGAAGACGCCCAGCCGGGAACCGCCTCGCCGATGACGAACTTCGAGACGATGGCGTAGACGACCGCCAGGAACGCGACGACGCTGGACATGAGTCCGAGCGCGATGCCGAGGCGCAGCGGAACAACCGAAAACGAACTCACGCCGTGCCACGCGAAGCGCACCATCTTCCAGAGCGAGTAGCTCGTTTCGCCCGCGACGCGAGAGGCACCCCGATAGTGCACCTCCGCGCTCTCGTAGCCGACCCACTCCACCATGCCGCGCAGGAAGAGACCCTCCTCGTCGAACTCGAGCAGCGCATCCACGACGGCGCGGTCGAGCAGGCGAAAGTCGGACGTGCCCGCCTCGAGCGCGACACCGGAGAGCCACGAAAACACGCGGTAGTAGAGACGCGAAGTGGAGCGCCGGAACCACCCGGCGTAGACGGTTCCCTCGCGGATGGTTTTGACGATCTTCGCGCCCTCGCGCCAGCGACGGACCAGGTCGGGAATCACGGCGGGCGGATGCTGCAGATCCGCATCCATCGAAACAACGGCGCGACCGCGGGCGCGACCGAGGCCGGCGACGATCGCATATTGGTGGCCGAAGTTGCGCGAAAGCCGCATGCCCCGGATGTGGGGATTCGAGGTCGCCTGCTCCTGAATGCACGCCCACGTCCGATCGGTGCTCCCGTCGTCGCAGATGAGGATTTCCCAGTCGGGCGTGAGTGCAGCGAGAACCGGCACGAGGGCGCCGCAAAGCGCGCCGATGTTGCCCTCCTCGTTGAGGGCCGGCACGACCACGGAGATTTCGATCGATTCGTTGCCGTCGGTCATCGCTGCGAATCGTACGGGGTGGCCCACGTGATTTGAACCCGCGACGGCGTCCGACAGGTAACTTCTGTCCATGCGATTCTTGCTGGCCTGCATCCTGCTCCTCGCCCCGCCGGCGCGCGCCGGCGATGCGCCCGACCTGCGACTGATCCATCTGTTCGATGGATTCCGGGAAGGCGCGGACTCCGGCGGGCTCGAGAAGTCGTTCATCTACAGGCAGGCGCGCAAGGCCGGTATCGACCTCCGGACCTGGCACGAGCCGCTGCTGGTCCACTCGTTCCGCAATGGCCGGCTCTTCTACGTCTTCTACAAAACGACGGAAAACGCGCTCGGCGACCGCCCGTACCTCATTCAGCGCATCCGCAAGACCGAACGCACATGGGCCAACATGGGAGAGGCGCCGACGGAGCGCGTCACCTACCAGGTCGAGGTCTTCAAGACCCTGGCCGGATCGCTCAAGCGCGCCGATCAGCACTTCGGCAGCTTCGGCCTGCGCCACAATGAGCGGCGGGAGATCATCAAGGAGTACGAAATCGGATTCGGCCATGTGCCTGGCAAATGCGAGGGCGCGTCGTGGCCGTACAACCCCAAGACGCTGTTTCACAAGATCCAGGCCTATCAGGAGTTGCCGGGCGACTACCCCAAGGTGAAATTCCGCAGTGCACGCAGGTGGAAGCTGCGCGTCATGTTCAACCACCGCGGGCGCTATACGATCGAATCCCCGGAATTCGGCTTCTCCGCACCGAATCGGCTTCCCGTCAAGCAGACCTCCACTGCGAACCATGCATCGAAGGAACTCATGATCGTGCCAGGCGTCGGCGTCGGCCCCTTCCGACTGGGCCAGTCGACGCCGATGGATCTGGCACGCTTGCACGGCAAGCCACTGGAGATCACGCGATCGAGCACCGGGCACGCCAACCACTCCGTGCGCGCGGGCCTGACGGTCAACTTCGATCCCGCGGGCAAGGCGAACACCATCATCACGCGCACGAACTTCGGCGGCAGCACCGCGAAGGGAGTGCGCCTCTGGGACGTGCGCGCCGTAGTCGAGGCCGCCTACGGCAAGACCGATCGCAATCGCTACGGTGCCCGGACGTGGCGCTTCGATGGCGTCACATTCTTCTTCGACGGTTTCGACCGTGTGGAGCGCATCGTCATCACGAAGGCGAGTTGACTACACTGGCCACATGAGGATCGGTCTCCTGTTGGCTTTGGCGGTCGCGTGCGGCGAGACGCCCCCGCCGACCCTCCCCGCGGGGCGCTGGATCGACCTCACCCACTCATTTGGGCCCGACACGATCTACTGGCCGACCGCCAAGCCGTTCACGCGCAAGGCGGAGTTCAAGGGCATCACGCCGAAGGGCTACTTCTACTCCTCCTACTGGTTCGAGGCGTCGGAGCACGGCGGCACGCACATCGATGCGCCGATCCACT
>CBDURV010000607.1:0-2754 GCA_965369495.1 uncultured bacterium | reverse complement strand
ACAGGATGCCCGTCCCCCACATGTAGACGTAGACCGGGCGGCCCCAGAAGCCGTGGCGCACCTTGCTGAAAAACGTCCACGCGAAGAGCACCCAGCCCGCGGCGATGAACAGCGAGAAGATCGGGTGGAAGCCGAGGTACTCGCGCCCCGTCGTGATGCCGAACGGCAGCGTGACGAGCGCGCCCAGCCCCGCGACGCCCCAGAGAACCATCTGCGCGCGGAACCGCTTGCGGTCGCCGGCGGTCGGTTCGCCGAACTCCGCGAACATGAAGGCGTGCACGCAGGTCGCGGCACCGAGGAAGATCCACGCCGACGCGTAGGTGGTGTGCAGCGGGCGAAGCTGGACGAGCGACACCCCGGCCCGCGCCATGAGCGCGCCGATTTCGGGAACGTAGTAGAGCGCCGCCAGCGCGCCGATGACGAGCGACAGCAGGATGCACGCAAGCGAGCAGGCGATCATTACGAGCGTCATGCGCTCACCGGAGGAAAAGTGCGCGCGGTTCATTCGTACTCGAACCACGGAAGCGCCCACCGCGACCCGCCCTCCGCCGCAGTGGACTTGAAAGCGCTGGCCACCCTGTCGGGGTGCGACTCCATCCACGCCAACAACCCGAGTACCGCCGCGCGCTCGGCCGACGGCATGTCGAAGCGCGGCATCACCGTCCCCGGAACCCCTTCAACCAGTACCGCCGCCAACTTCTCGCGACCGAGACGACTGACCGCCGTGGAAAGATCGGGCGCACGCGTGGGACTGCCGTGGTTGGGCAGATGGCAGGCGATGCACTTCTCGCGGCGCACAACCACCAAGCCGGCCGCCTGCGCATCGGTCAACGGCGCGCCGCGTTCGGTCACCAACTCGACCAGGTGATCGAGCAGCTCGGATGTCTCGGGCGGCTCGCGATAACGCACCTGCCCCACGCCCGTGCGATCGAGTTCGACGAAGAACTGCTTGAGCGCGGAACGATCGTCGGCGCCCAAAGCGAAGGCGGGCATCAGTCCCGCGCCCTCGGTCAGGATCAGATCCAGCCGCGCGTCGGTCAGCGACCGAATCGCATTGGTCAGATCGGGCCCAAGGAAGCCGCCAAAACCGTAGATCTGGTGACAGCTCTGGCAGTTGTGGTCGAGCCAGATCCGCTGCCCGCGTTCCGCGAGTTCCGACAAGGGCGGAGTCTGCCGGCCAGCGCTGTCCGCGTAGACGAGCCACGTCTGCACCACGAAGGCGAGCACGAGCAGCGCCATCATGAGTTTGCGGGCGGGCACATCCACGCACGCTGTTTAGTGCATTCCGCCCGCCATTTCAACCCGATCGGTCCGCCGCGGTATCCACGGGCGCCAAAACCGACCGCCGTCCTGATGCCGGGCGCTACGCCGGCACCACACCACGCTGCGCGAGCAGTTCGCGCAGCGCGATCGCGGGCGAATCGTGCTCGCGCGCGTCAAACCGGACGGCGTCGATTGCGAGCGCGCGCGCAGCCAAGACGTTGGGCTGATGGTCGTCGAAGAAGAGCAGTTCCGACGGCGCGATCGACAACCGCGCGAGGATGCCTTCGAAGAAGCGCGGGTCCGGCTTGCGCGCCCGCAGCGCATAGGAATAGAACTCGCCGTCGAACGCATCGCGATACCCGAGCGTTTCCGACATGTATGTTGCGCGGTAGACCTGCTGATTCGAGGCGAGGTAGCAGGCGTGGCCGGCCGCGCGCAGCGAAGCGACCAGTTCCAGCATGCCGGGAATCGGCGCGATGCTCTTCCAGGCGCGCATGACGTCGTCGATCGGACGCACAACGCCAAATCGCCCCATGACCGCCAGCAGGTCCACGCGAAAGTCACCCTCGCCGACGAGCGCCCGCCCCTCCGCCTCGAACGCCGCCTCGACAAAGGCGTCCGCCCGCTCGGCATCGTCCACCAGCCCGCGCAGTTGCGCCATGAAGTCGGGCGTGGTCGTCTGCACCACTCCGTCCGCATCGAAGAGGATCGCGCGAATGGTCACCATAACCACCACGGTAGCGCATCGCGGCGCGTCGGAATGGGAGGGGTGCGGGGAACCCAAAGCGCCCCAGAAATTTTAGGGGTTAACTTTTCCCGACGAGCGGACACCCGTATGTAGGAACGGACAAGATCTTGGAGCAAGGGTCCCCGCGCGCCGCACCAGCCAGGTCGGCGCCGGTACAGAAGAGGGGATGGGACCCGTCGCTGCCAGGGGTCTCGATTGCGCCGCAATACGCAGTCGAACCCCTGCGCTAGCGCGGTCTGCGCCGGCTGACGCCGCCGCACCACTACCGACCGTAACGAAAATGATGGGTGGACCTGCGGCTCCAGGTGCGAGTCCAATCGCCCGCCCTTGGGGAAATACGGAGGAGGATCTAGGCCACGCTAGGCACTACACTCCGCGGACCCGCAATGACGAGCAAGAGCCAGACGCGAGAACCGGAGTATGTGCTGCAGGTCCCGGGCCGCACACGCATGCTCGACGTAATCCGGCGCAACCTGCAGTGGGCGACCCGACTACAGATCGCCGTGTCATTTACGCGGTGCAGCGGATTGAGCCTGATCTACGACGATCTTCGTCTGTTTCTCAGCCGCGGCGGGACGGCGGAGATTCTCAGCTCCAGCTACCTGCACATTTCCGAGCCGCAGGCATTCCGCAGCTTGTTGACATTGGGGGGTGCCGAGCTGTGGGTCCACGACGGCGCCCACCCATTCCACACCAAGCTATTCGCATTCGAAGCGTCGAACCGGAGTGAGGTGTGAATCGGC
>CBDURV010000606.1:0-2757 GCA_965369495.1 uncultured bacterium | reverse complement strand
GCGTGGCGATTTTTCGACGGCGCGGGCTGGTCCGCCAAGCTCAAAGATGCGAAGCCGATCGCCGATGGACTCGTCAACGAGCTGACCATCGACCGCATCGAACACGCGGGCAAGAGCCGCTTCGTGATGACGCACAGCGAGCCCGTCTTCGGCCCCCACATCTTCGTGCGCACCGCACCGCGTCCCGAAGGGCCCTGGTCACGACGCCAAGCCGTCTACCGCATTCCGGGACTCGATGCCGACGCCAAGCACTTCCCCTACGCGGCCAAAGCGCACGCGCATCTCTCCCGTCCGGGCGAGTTGCTAATCACCTACGTCGTGAACTCGCACAACTTCTGGAAGATGTTCAACGACGCGCGCATCTACCGGCCCCGCTTCGTGCGCGTGCCCCTCGACGCCGTCTTCGGCAAGTAGCTACGCTTCAGGCGAACAGCTCGTCGATGGGCAGTTCGAATCCGGGCAACAGCGCGCCGCCGTGAATCACTTCGGACTCGCTCGCACCGACCGCCGACCGATTGAGTTCGTGAATCGCGACCGTGCGCTGGCGCGGATCCACGATCCAGACGGCTCCTGTGCCGGCCTCGAGCCACTCCGCAATCTTCTCGCGCACGTACCCGGCGCGATCATCGGGAGAGAGCACCTCGACGGCAAGGTCGGGTGCGCCGGGATAGTAGCCGCGCTTGGGGCTGGCAGGTCGCGCGGACCGCAGGAACGCGAAGTCGGGCGCGCGCACCGTATCCGGATCGCGACTGAGGATGAACCCGGTCTCTGCGCCAAAGAACGTACCGAGACCGTTGGCCATGACGTGATTACCGAGCATGCACGTCAGCTTGCCGACAATGCGCCCGTGCTCACTCCCCGCCGCGTTCATCATGCGCAACTCCCCGCGAACGAGTTCGCACCGACCGATGTCGCTTGCGCGCAGGAGTTGATCGGCCGTCTTGATTGCCATGTGTGCTTCCGATTCTAGCGCGCAGTGAGTCTCCTTGGACTACTCCGGAAGCCGGAGCGGATAGGCCTGCGTATCACGAAACCGCGCGATCGACAGGAACTGCAGGCTCGCCCAGAGTGCGGCGATACCCATTGCCAGCATCATCAGCGCGCCGATGGTGGATCGGACATTCACAGTGATCTGCATGCGCAAGCCCAGCGCGTCACCGAGAGCGAACACGATCATGACCGTGGCCGGCAGCACGTAGAGCGCAAGGAAGAGGAACGGCATCTTGCGCTGCTCCAGACGCCGGCTCCAGAACGCGCCCTCGATCAGGAGTAGCAAGACAAACAGCGCGCTCGCGATGCGGAGGATCGGCCACGTCGGTGCAACGTACGCCAGCAGCACCGCCAGCAGCGCGGTTGCCGAGTAGATCGGGAGGCGGCGCGCGACGCCCGCGTCCGATCCCCGCGCAAGGCCCAGCGACCCTCCCAGCAACAACAGCGCCCCGAACCAGTCCGGCAGGATGTCGAAACCCGCCGACCACAGGTCGAAGGTGAGCAACCAGACCCCGAGGATGATGGCCCACGCCGCCGCGCGATTGCTGACCGCGACACGCGAAAGGGCGACCAGCGCGCCGGCGAGCAATGCCATCGCGGCAAGCGACCAGTACCAGTTCCTCAACAGCGAGCCGAAGAACGTGCGGACATCGGTCGGGCCATCATCGAGGCGGGTCACGAGCCACGGCGGCGCGTCGAAGGTACCGGCGCGCGTCGCATCGAGCAGATCGCCCGCGACTTCCGTGGAAACCTCCGAGCCCTGCAGAATCGCCAGCGCCTCTTCCCGGCAGCGAGCACTCGGCGACAACATCGCGGCCCGCGCCCAGAACTGCCCTCCCGGCTTCATGAGATAGCGCATCGTGTCGGACTCGGCCGAACTCGCCCACGCGCGCCAGCCATCTCCCTTCATGACCCGTTCGTCGCCCGCCATGAAACGGGCAAGCCGCAGCGTCTCGTTGGGCTGGCCGCTGCCCGCCGCGAACCACTGCGCGAAGGAAAGCTGCAACGCTCGCAGGTCATCGAAGCTGCTCGCCGGGTACGGCACGGCCATGCCGAGAGTGGCGAGTGCATGAACCGCCCGGCTGCGATCGGTTTGCCACGCGGCGGTCTCTATCGGAAGCAAGTCGATCCGCTCGCGCAGCTTGTAGGAGAGCTTGCGGGACTCCGCCGCCAACTGCGAAAGATTGCCGGCGGCCACCGCGATCCAGTCCTCGAGCGACCAGTCGCCGGCGGATTCCGCATCTGCACGCTCGATAACAACCAACGAAAACTCGTTGCGGAAGTAGTCCGGGCGCTTCAGGCCACGGTTCGCGAGTTCCGGCGAGTAGGCGAATCCGAGAATCCAGTTGTGGTTGGAGCTGCTGCTACTCGAGGTCATGCGCATGCCCGACCCGATCTGGATCGACTCGCGCCCCACGACCTCGAGCCGATCCCCGTCGCGGAAACTTCCGATCTGCACCGTCTCAGCGCGCCGGTACGGAGCAGCACCGGCCCCCTTCAGGAACCCCGGCACCGTGACCTGGACCGACATCCGGGGGAACTCATCGCTCGGCCTCGTTCGAACCAGGTTCACAGCGGGCGCGACCAGATCCTCGACGCGGTTCGCATCCTCATCGAGCACCCAACGCCCATCGACGAGCATCACGCGCGCGCTTCGGACACGCAGGTCGGAGGCGAACACCGACGAAGCCATCACGAGCAGAGCGAGCAGCAGTAGTCGATTCATGAGCCACCCACTATAGCCAACTCACGGCAGAGGAATCTTGG
>CBDURV010000605.1:0-2767 GCA_965369495.1 uncultured bacterium | reverse complement strand
AGGGAGAACTGAAGACGCGAGTCCACGATGTGGATTCTGCGGCGATTTTTTCGGTGGTGGGTCACACTGATTACCTCGAGATCCTATTGCAGTCCCTATCGGCATCAGGCACGGATGGATCAATGCCCGGGGCCGCGATTCCGATAATGAGACGCAGGCCCAAGGAGGGCCAATCATGCAGGTACCGAACATGGGGTAACGTCTCGGGAATTCACGCTCATCGGGCTCCTGATCGTGCTGATCGTGATCGCCACGATGGGTGAGCTGTCGGCCGGGGTCGCCGTGCGCGCCGCGGCCGGTGGCACCGAAACCATCGACCCGCCCGAGCTCGCGAACAGCTTCCAGAAAGTCTCCGCCGAGGGTCTGGTGGCACGACAGGGCCATTTCTTCCGCATCTTTCTTCCCGATGCGCTCGACAACGGCGTTCCCGAGCTCGCGGGCGGCGGCACGAACGCGACGGTCGATGCGGGTCGCGCGGAGAATCTCTGGTGCATCTACGCCTGGCCGCAGCAGTACGGGGCGAAGGGTCTCAAGACCTACTTCGCCAACGCCAACGTGGACATCCTGTTCACCGATGACGCGCGCTACACCGGGAGAACGGCGCCCATCGCCGCCGGCGCGACCTGGAAAATCACCGGTCGGTAGCGTTTGCGGCTGAGCAAGCCGATTCGTTTGATTCAGGGTGACGGGCGGGATTGCCCCCGCTCCGTCGTAGCCGTTCCTCCTCTGGGGGAACGGCTAGAATGACGCGAATGCACGGGACGGATGGACAAGGCCCGCCTGAAATGACGGCGGGGGCGGAAGCGGCGTTTGCGTCGTATATCGCTCGCGTGCAGCGCGGCGAGACGGTCGATTTCGCGGACTACTGTGCCGAGCGCCCCGGTCTGGCGGACTCGCTGCGCCTGCTCCACCACGCGTGGAGCACGGTCGCCCAGCGGGACTCGCCGGAGGGCGCGCCCGAAGCCAAACGCGAAGCCACCTCGATCCGTGATTTCCTCAGCAAGCGCGAGGGGCCCGGAAGCGGCGTCGATCTTGACGGCGAGGCGCCCGCCAATGATGAGGACTCCGGGGTGCAGGGGCGTCTCGCGCAACTGACCGCGCATACCGGCCGCTACACGCTGCGCGAGGAGGTCGCCCGCGGCGGCCTGGGCGTGATCCTGAAGGTCTGGGACAAGGACCTGCGCCGCACGCTCGCCATGAAAGCGACCCTGGGCGAGGCGCGCTCGCTGGCCGCCACCAATGCGCCGACCGAGGCGACCGAGAGCCTTGCCCGCTTCCTCGACGAGGCGCAGATCACGAGCCAACTCGACCACCCCGGCATCGTTCCGGTGCACGAGTTGGGCTTCGACGAGGAAGGGCGCATGTACTTCACCATGCGCCTGGTGAAGGGCCGCACGCTGGACGAGATCATCCGCCTTGCGCGCGCGGGCGAGGATGGCTGGAGTCGCCCGGGTGCGGTGGGCGTGCTGCTCAAGGTGTGCGAGGCGATGGCCTACGCGCATTCCAAGGGCGTCATCCACCGCGATCTCAAGCCGGCCAACATCATGGTCGGCAAGTTCGGCGAGGTTTACGTGATGGACTGGGGCCTCGCCAAGGTGCTGGGCCGCCCCGATCGGCCCGCCGTCGCCGCGAGCATCAACGCCTCGCTCATGCGCTCGCAGGTCGATACCGACCGGCTTGCGGATCTCAAGCGCACCCCCGACTCGCCGCTCATGACGATGGAGGGGACGATCATCGGGACGCCCACCTACATGCCGCCGGAACAGGCGGAGGGGCGCATCGAGGATCTCGATCCGCGTTCGGACGTCTACTCCGCCGGCGCGTTGTTGTACACGCTACTGACGGGGCGCATGCCCTACGTGGATCCCGACAATCCGCCCACCGCGGGGCGCGTGCTGCTGATGCTCATCGACGGGCCGCCCACGCCCCTCGGCGAGATCGAGAAGTCGGTGCCGCCCGAACTCGCCGCCATCTGCGAGAAGGCGATGTCGCGCGACCCGGAGCAGCGCTACCAGCGCATGGCGCACATGGCCAACGACCTGCGCGCGTTCATCGAGAACCGCGTCGTGAGCGCGTACGAGACGGGCGCGGTCGCCGAGTTCAAGAAGTGGGTCTGCCGCAACAAGGCGATGGCCGCCAGCGTCGTCGCGTTCCTCGGAATCGCCATCGGCGGCTCCGTGGTCGTCGCGTGGCAGCAGGCGGAAAAGGTCGCGCTGGTGAGCGCGGCGCACGACGAGACCAAGCAGGCGGAGTCGCGCGCGATTGCCAGCGCGCACGAGGCGCAGGCCAGCGCCGAGGACGCCACCCTCAACGCGGAGCGCGCCGAACGCCAGAGCTACCTCGCCAACCTGGCCGCCGCCCACGCGTCGCTGCGCATGCGCGAAACCGGCGAAGCGAAGCGGTTGCTGGAGGCGTGCCCGGAACGCTTCCGCGGGTGGGAGTGGCATTACCTCGATCTCGCCACGGACACGAGCCTCGCCACCTTCGAAGGTCATCAGGAGCGCGTGACGCACGTGGCGCTGAGTCCCGACGGGACGTTGGTTGCCTCCGCCTCCGACGACCTGTCGGTGCGCCTGTGGGACGTCAAGACGGGCGAGTTGCGACTTGAGTTCACCGGCCTCCCGGAGGTCATCACGGCGCTCGCGTTCGGGCGCGACGGCTCGGAGGTGGCGGCCGCGTCACAGGACCGCTTCGTCCGCGTCTGGGATATCGACACCAACCAGCAGATAGCCGCGCTCAAACACAAGTCGATCGTCAACGGGGTGGC
>CBDURV010000604.1:0-2784 GCA_965369495.1 uncultured bacterium | reverse complement strand
ATGCCGACCTGCCCGAAGTCGGCGGCATCGAGGAGAGCAAGCCGCGTTTCGCCGCTTGGGTGGCCGCCCGCGCCGGCGAGGAGCAAGACGCCCCGCCGCTGGTCGCCTACCGCCGCGTCGGTCTCGGCACCGCCGCCGCGCTGATGGTCGATCCCGAAGCGCCCGGTGGCGCGGCGCTGCGAGAGCACGAGGAGTTTCCGCGTCTCATGGCGCAACTTGTGCGTTCGATCCTGCCCGACGGTTCGCCGGCCAAGGTGCAACTGCACACCGAGTTGACCGAGCGCGGTCAACGAATCGTCTTCGCGGTCTACGGCGAGGACGGCGCGCGCCGCACCGACCTGCCCGTCTCATTGACCGTCGAGAAGGAGGCGCTGCCCGTCGTGCGCCGCGCGGACAGCTACGAGGCGGTATTGCCGGTTCGAACCGCGCCGGTTAGCGCGCGCGTGCGGATCGGCCCCGAGACCGCGCCGCTGCTGGAGCGCCTGTTCGTCATTCCCACATCGCGCGATCCGGAGCGGGGCGTGACTGGAATCGACCGGGATGCGCTGCTGCGACTCGCCGGAAACGGGGAACTGATCGACCTGCCCCCTGAGGTTGCCTTGGCGGCCCCGGTGGCGCCAATTGCGACGACGCGACCCGTTGGGTTGCCTTTTTTGTTCCTCGCGGCGATCCTGCTACCCCTCGAAGCATGGGCAAGACGACGAGCAAAATCCGCCTCGCGATCACGGCGGGCGACCCCTTCGGCATCGGACCGGAAGTAATCCACGGCGCCCTGCGTCGCCTTGAAGGCGATCTGCAGGCGGATCTGGAGGCGACCGTCTATGGAGACCCGGCCCTATTGCCGGGCATCTCCCAAATCGTGCCGGTTGCGAGCGCCGGGACGCCCCCGGAACCGCGCGGACCGACCGCGGAAGGGGGCCGGGCGGCGCTGGCGGCGCTCGACCTCGCCATCGCGGCCGTGCGGCGGGGCGAACACGACGCGCTCGTCACCGCGCCCCTCTCGAAGGAGGCGTGCGTGCTCGCCGGCGGGCAGAGCGACGGCCATACGCCGCTGCTGGGGCGTGCCTTCGAGAGCGAGACCCTGATGACCTTTGTCTGGGACAACAACGAGCCCGCCGTCGCCCTGGTCACCCACCACATCCCGCTGCGCGCGGTTCCGGCGGCGCTCAGTTCGGACCGCATCGAGCGGGCGGCCCGCATCCTCGACGCGGCGCTGCGGCGCGACTTCGGCCACCCTGCGCCGCGCATCGGCGTGCTCGGCCTCAATCCGCACGCCGGCGAGCACGGCCGCCTCGGCACCGAGGAGGAGGATTTCGTCGTTCCGGCCCTGGAAAGGTTGCAGGCAGCGGGAATCGACGCGATCGGGCCGCTCCCCGGCGACGCCGCATTCGCGCAGCGGCACCGCTACCACGGGATCCTCGCCATGTACCACGACCAGGGCCTCGCGCCCGTCAAGGCGCTCGCCTTCGATCGCGCCGTCAACGTGACCCTGGGCCTGCCGATCGTCCGCACCAGCCCGGCCCACGGCACCGCGTTCGACATCGCCGGAACCGGGGCTGCGTCGGCGGATTCCATGCTTGCCGCCCTCCGATGCGCGATCCGACTCGCCCGCCGGCGTTGACGGGACGGACATCCGCCCGTACAACATATTGTGGGCTTATGCAGTGGGAGCAGTAAAGGAGCAGCATGCCTCAACGGCCGCGTGACATTCTAGAATTCCTGCGCCGCGCTGGCGGAGAAGGCCCCCCGGTTGCCGAGGAGGTTGCCGAGGAGGGTGCCGAAGAGGTGGAAACGACCTCGCGGATCTTGATATTACCGCCGGTTTCCGCCGAGCCGGTTGTCGCCGCTCGCGGAGCGGGTGAGCCGATCGAACTCACTCCGAGGCAGGCGCTGATCGCGGGATTGGCCGCGCTGCTGCTGGCCATCTTGACCTACATGATCGGCCACATGGTCGGCGGAAACAGCGCTGACCAGGCGATTTCCTCCGCGCCCGTGAGCCTTTGGACGATCCGCGTGGTCTCGTACGATGACACCCGCAGCGGTGAAATCTCGGCTAAGACGTGGGCCTCGAAGATCGAGCGCCTCGCCGACGACGAGGTGACCATTGAGCGACTGGACCGGGCCCGTAAACTAGTCGTCACTCTTGGTTCCTGGTTGAAAAACCCCCGCGAGAACGAGCGCGCCTTGCGTTTGTTGCAGTGGGTCCAGAACCTGGAGTCGAAGGGCGGAACGAAGAAGCCCTTCGATGATGCGTGTTTCTATTCGATCAAGAGGTAAGCCATGTCGATCCATAAGAGCCTCAAGCTCAAGAACAGCCTGCAGGGTGAGCGCAACGTGCTGACTCGCAAGGAGCGGATTGCCGTCATGAAAGAGCGCGGCAACTGGGACAAAGAGCGCTCGCTCTACGGTCTCCCCAAGACTCGCGTCCGCTAGACCCATCGATTTCAAATTGAAAGAGCCTCAGCATTCGCTGCGGCTCTTTTTCGTAGCCCGTTCGAATCACAACGCAGTTCGGTTCGCTACTTGAGGGCTGCCCGCGGATACCCCTGCTCCTTGGCGTACTTCTCGTACGCCTTCCAGTTCTGGCCGAAGTCGCGGCCGGTCAGGTTGGAGAGCGCATCCGCGAACGCGATTTCCTGCTGCGCCACCCACACCTCGCCGTAGCCGCCGAGGATCTTGAAGTCGAGAATGATGCCGTCGCGAATGGTGCCGATGATCGGATCACCGATGGCCGCGGACTGCGCGATCTCGACATCGAAGTCGCGGATGTACGACTGCTGCGTG
>CBDURV010000603.1:0-2785 GCA_965369495.1 uncultured bacterium | reverse complement strand
CCCAGCGCCGCCAGCACCTCGTTGACCTGCGACGCGTCGTAGACCTTGGCGCCGATGATCATGCTGCCCATGGCGGCGACCGCCATCCAGCGCTGCAGGCGCGACAGCACCTGCGGCCACTGGTCGCGCCGGCCCTCGGCGACCAGCGTGTCGTAGGCGAGCGCTTCGTCCGCCCCGCTCGCGGCCGCCTCCGCCAGTCCGCTCAGCACCCGATTCACGAAGAAGACCCAAAAGAGCACGCGCGGGTTGTCGGCCGGCGCAAAGGCGAGCACCGCCATCTCGACCACCATGATGGCGGCGGCAGCGACCACCAGCGGCCGGCGTCCGATGCGGTCGGCGAGGGCGCCCAGCGGCAACTCGAACAGCACGATGCTCGCGGCCCACGCCACGTTCAAAATCGCGAACTCGTCGAGCGTCAGGCCCAGGTCGACAAAGAACACCGCGAGAACCGGGTAGTAGAAACGCGCGTTGAAAAACACGCGAAACCAGCAGAAGAGGCGGGCATTGCGGGGCAAGGGCACCGCCATGGAATGTATCAACGCGGCGAATGCTGGCGGGTCCCGGAATTGATGGCAGGATCCACGCCATGAAGGTGAAGAAGCTTATGCAGGCGGAACTCGCTGCCTGCTCACCCGACGCCCCCATTGCCGAAGCGGCCAAGATCATGTGGGAGCGCGATTGTGGATTTATTCCGGTCGTCGATGACGGCGCCCTCGCGGGCGTGCTGACCGACCGCGACATCTGCATGTCCGCACTCATGACCGGCCTGCCGCTCGGACTCATCCGCGTGCGCGAGGTGATGTCCGACGACGTGCAGACCTGCGGGCCGGACGACGACGTCAACGCGGTCCACGCGATCCTGCGCGACTCCCAGATTCGCCGGCTTCCCGTCGTCGGGGACGAGGGCGAACTGCTCGGCGTGATCTCGCTCAACGACCTCGTCAACGAGGCCTACGAAGGCAGGTCCAAGGCGGCCACCAAGCGCCAGCGCGACGCGGGCAAGACTCTCGCCGCCATCTCCGAGCCTCGCGAAATCGAGATCGACGTCGAATTCGACGAGGTCACGGAAGAGCAAGCCCAGGCGTAGGCAACAGCCTCACGATCGGCGGACGTAGCACCGACTGTTCGCGCAGTCGGTGGTACTCGCCGTTCGCCTCGCCAAGCGCCAGATCGACACGCCGCGCCTCGGCCCGGAGGTCGGGCGGCATGGACGTGAACTTGACCTCGATGCGATAGCGGCCGAGCGGCTCCGTGGCCGTGGGGAATTCCGGTATCAGCCGGAACTCGGACGCCGCCGGCCCCCGCACCCCCTCCACTTGCGCATCGGTAAGCCGCTCGCCAAACGCACCGCGCTCGAACCTGTTGCGCACCCGCACCACCCGCAGCGGGCTCAAGCTCTCGAAGCGCACCACTTCGCCACCGTCGTGCCGCAACTGCTCCTCGCCGCGCGAGACCAGGACCCGGTACTCGATATCCACCCGCACGTCGGCCAACCCGCACGCGGCGCCGCCGATGACCGGCAGGAACTCGAAGTAGGTATCGCGGTCGCGCACCGGCCGTCCGGCAACCGCCAGCGTGACCCCCTCGATGGGTCGAATCGCCTCGATAATTTCGACTCCGCGTCCCGTTCGCAGGCGCAGCGCGGGCTCGACCGCGGGCAGATTGGTACCGCCCGTGAGCAGCCCGCGGAACGACGGCCACAGGTCGCGCACCGCCTTGCACGTTTCGGTCTCGACGCGGTCGATGGCCGCGAGCATCTCGGCCGGCGTGCCGACCAGCAGGGTTACGTCGTGCTCGCCCGCGCACTCGGCCGACACGACGGCGTCGTCGGGCAAGAACCAGCGGCGAGCGCGCCGTTTGAAACGACGCAGCGAGAACGGGTCGGCGCTGCGCACGGGCGGGGCGGGCGGCCCCTCGCGAATCGGCATACGCGCCAGGAATTCGGCCGGCGAGTCGGCGCGCACCTGCTCCGACCGACGGCGCAAGAGGCGGTCGAGGGCGCGTCGTTGGTCGCGGACCGCGCGCTTCATCCGATGAGCTTGCGGAACCCGTCCTCGTCGAGCACGCGGATCTTGAGTTTCTCCGCCTTCTTGAGCTTGCTGCCCGCCTTCTCGCCGGCAACCACGAGCGTCGTCTTCGCGGTCACGCTGCTGCCGACCGACGCCCCCATGCTCAGCAACTTCGCCTTCGCCTCGTCGCGCGTCATCGTCGAAAGCGAGCCGGTCAGCACGACGACCTCGCCGGCCAGCGCCCCCGACTCGACGCGCTCGACGGGGCGCGGAACTAGCCCCGCCTCGCGCAAGCGCGCCAACACCGCCGCGTTTTGGGGTCGCTCGAAGAAGGCGTGAATCGACTGCGCCACTTCGGGACCGACCTCGTCCACGCTCAGCAACTCCTCTTCGGTCGCCTCGGCCAGCGCCTCGATGGAACCGAAGTTGTGCGCCAGCACTTCCGAGATGCGCTCGCCGACGTGGCGAATGCCGAGGCCGGTCAGGAAGCGGTGCAGCGGGCGCGAACGACTCGCCGCCAACCCCTCGACGAGGTTCTCGGCCGACTTCTCGCCCATTCGATCGAGCTCGACGAGTTGTTCCGCGGTCAGGGCGTAGAGGTCCGCGAGGTCGCTCACCATGCCCTTCTCGACGAGTTGCGTGATGAGCTTGGCGCCGAGTCCCTCGATGTCCATCGCGCCACGACCGGCGAAGTGGCGCAGGTGCCCCTCAAGCTGCGCCGGGCAGGCGACGTTGGGGCAGCGCGAAACCACCTCGTCGTCGTCGCGCTCCGCCTT
>CBDURV010000602.1:0-2794 GCA_965369495.1 uncultured bacterium | reverse complement strand
AAAAAGCGTAAAGAAAGGGGTCCGAGAAGTCAAAGATCGGTGACTTGTCTCGATAGTTCTTGCATGGCCCGCCGTCCCGCTCCCGACGTCGACTGATACGATGCCATGACAATGCGACGAATACCCACGTCCTGATGAATGGGAGCCAGAGCTACCACCAGCTGTATGGTAGCGCAATTGGGCACGGCAATGATTCGTCGCGGGGGAAGTTCCTTTAGCTCATGGGCATTCACTTCCGGAATGACCAAGGGTACATCTTGGTCCATGCGAAAGGCGCTGGAGTTATCGATGACCAGCGCACCGCGGTCGCGGGCGGCGGGTGCGAGTTCCCTCGCGACATCGGAACTGGCGCTGAAAAGCGCGAGATCGATGCCGTCGAACGCTTCGGGGGTCGCTTCCTGCACCGTCAGCCCATCGACCTGGGCGCCTACCGAGCGAGCCGAAGCGAGCAGGCGCAGTTCATCGACGGGAAACCCACGTTCCGCGAGCAGCGCCTTCATTTCGCGGCCGACGGCGCCCGTGGCACCCACGATCGCGACTTTCACGACGCGTTTTCCTCGGGGTTCGGGCCTTCCAGCTTCCAGTCGCCGCTCTTGCCGCCGCTCTTGAAGAGCAGTCGCACGTTGTCCACGACGATGCCCTTGTGGATCGACTTGAGCATGTCGTAGACGGTCAGCGCGGCGATCGTGCAGCCCACCATCGCCTCCATCTCGAAACCCGTGCGGTCCACACCGGTGACGGTCGCGCTCACGCCCAGCACCGTTTCGCTCTCGAACTCGAGGTCGATGGCAACCGAACTGGTGCGCAGCGGATGGCAGAGCGGAATCAACTCCGCCGTGCGCTTCGAGGCCTGAATGCCGGCGATGCGCGACGCAGCCTCCACATCGCCCTTCGAGGCGAGCCCCTCGCGCATGGTGCGCGCGGCCGCTTCGCCCAACCGGACCCGGCAGGCCGCGATGGCGCGACGCAACGTCTCCGGCTTTTTGGCCACGTCCACCATGTGGGCGCGTCCGGCGGAGTCGAGGTGCGTGGGTTCGGGCATGAATCGAATTTGCTGGGCCGGCAAACCGGGAGTGTACCCGCACTTGCTTGGCGGCCAAACCAGCGGTTGATCGGTCGCCAAACGTATACTTCATATGGGCTGGCGGGCACAACGTTGGCCCCGTCCCCCGGAGACTCCACGATGAACCCGCCCCGAATCCGACTTTTTGCCCTCTCTGCGGCGCTTCTCGCGCTACTCGTCATCAGCGTGTCCACCTCCGCCCAAGAGGGTGGATCGATGCGCGACGTCAAGGTGAGCGAGATCATGGTGGCCGCCCGAGGCGCAAAGAGTGCGGATTTGGGACGGTATTCGGAACAGCTCGTGAAGCTGGGGTCGTCGGCCAAGCGCGCCATCATCCGGGGGCTCAAAGACGCCGACACGGCTGGCCAACTCGCCGCCCTGCGGGCGCTCATCCAACTGGGCAGCCCGACGCTCGCCGCCGACAAGCTGATGGACCTCGCGTCCAGCGAGAGGGTGCCGCTCGACTTCCGCCTGGTGGCGATCGAAATGGTCGGTCTCACCGAGGAACTCGACGCCGAAGAGGGGCTGCTCGATCTTCTGACCGAACTCAACCCCGCGCTTCGCATCGCTTCCGCGCGCGCGCTTTGGCGCCTCGACGCGCCGGCCAGCCACCGCGCCAAGACGGTGCTGCGTGAGTTCCTGAGTTCGAGCAGTGCCGACCTGCGTGCGCAGGGCGCCCTGGCGCTGGCGGAAATCGGCGACTCGGAGACGCCCGGAGTGCGGCAGGAGCTGCTTCGCCTGCGGCGCGAACCGGGCACACGCGGACAGTTGGCCAATGCGCTCTACCAGAAGCTTCAGCTTGAGCGCGCGATTCAGCTCTACGAAGCGAAGGGCGATCGCGCGGGCGCCAAGCGGCGCTCCCGCTGGAGCCATCTCGATGAACTGCGCCAGCTGCTCCGCGAACTCTACGATCGCGACGGCGATGTCGAGGATCGCGACCTGCGCATCGGCGCCGCGCGCGGCATGGTGGACTTCCCCGAAGATCCGCACACCATCTTCCTGAGCCCCGAGCAGTACCAGGAGTTCCTCCACGGTTCGGACGGCGTCGATCCCAGCTACGGCGGCATCGGCGCGTTCATCGATACGAACGTGAAGGATCGCCTGCGCATCCTGCGACCGATCTTCGGCGGTCCCGCGTGGAACGCGGAGATTCTCGGCGGTGACGAGATCATCGCGGTCGATGGCAGGTCCACGACGGGCCGGTCGATTGCCGACATCATCAAGCAGGTCAAGGGCCCTCCGGGCACCGCCGTCACCCTGCGTATCGTGCGCAACGGTTGGACCAAGCCGAAGGAGATCCGCGTGATTCGCGCGCGCATCGTGCTGCCGTCGGTCTACAGCCGCATGTTGCCGGGCAAGATCGGCTACATCGTGATCGCGCAGTTCGCCTACGAGACGGCCAACGAGTTGCTCAAGGAACTCCAGGCGCTCGAAAGCCAGGGCATGCGCGGCCTCGTGATCGACCTGCGCGACAATCCCGGCGGACTGCTGCACACCGTGGTCGGCTGCCTCACCGCGTTCCTCAACGACGGCGACCTGATCGCCACCGTGAAGGGGCGCGTCGTGCGGCCCGAAAAACACATGGCGAAAAAGCCCGACCGGTCGCGTCGCTACCCCATCAGCGTGCTGATCAACCGGCGCAGCGCCTCCGGCGCCGAGCTCATGTCGGGCGTGATGCAGCAGTACTCCAAGTCGTCCAAGCTCAGCTCCTCCGACACGCCCTATCTCGAT
>CBDURV010000601.1:0-2797 GCA_965369495.1 uncultured bacterium | reverse complement strand
CGCGTCGGTGTCGGGATACTCCCGATGGCGACGCTGCGCGCGCTGGTCGAGCGCGGCATCGAGGTAGATCTTGAGCGGCGCCGCCGGGAAGACGACGGACCCGATGTCGCGGCCTTCCGCGATCAAACGGCCGGTCAACTCGCGCTGCTTCGCCTGGATGATGCGCCGCACCGCGGGCACCGCCGAAACGCGACTCACGTCGCCGGTCACCTCCGGGGTCCGAATGACGTCGGTGACATCGTCGCCGTGGACGACGTACCGTCCGTCCCCTTGCTCCAGGCCATTCGCCGCCTGCGCCATCTCCTCCGAGGATTGGGTTGCGCGTCCATCCCGCAACAGATAGGCGGTCACCGCGCGGTACATTGCCCCCGTGTCGAGGTAGACGAAACCATCGAGCGCACGCGCCACGGCGCGCGCGACGGTGCTCTTGCCGGCCCCGGCGGGACCATCGATGGCGACTACAAATTCGGGAGGCATGTATCTAGTGTGGGGAAGCCGGGAATTGTCGCCTCTTCCGCCCCGCCCGGCAAGCTTCTCAGACGAAGCGCCGCAGGCTCAAAACCCCGTCCCGAGCCTCCAAATAGGAGCCCCGGCGGTTCCATTCGCCAAGCGTGATGAACTCGCCGCTGCGCCCATCCGGCAAGTCCACCTGATAGCGGGCGGCGCGGTGGACGTGGCCGCTCATGACGATGTCGTGGTCGGCCAGCAGATGCGTCCGCACGCGGCCGAAATTGACCGCCACCTCCAGGCGCGTCTTGCGGGCGGTTTCGCGCTCGCTGAGGCGACGGTAGCCGGTGGACATGAACGTCGTAAACGAAAGGGGCAGGTGGTTGGCGGCGGCGCGTAGCGGCCCCGAGCGAAGAATCGTGCGCGCCCGGCCATAGGCGACATCGCCCGTGCAGAGCAGGTCGCCATGGGTCAGGTAGATGCGCTTGCCGGCCGCCTCGATCGTGAGCGACTCCGGCAGCGGCTTGGGCGGAATGCCGGGCGCGAAGGAGGCGTCGAAGTTGAAGTCGCGGTTGCCGGCGATGTAGAAGACCTCGATCCCGTCCGCGACGATCTCGCGCATCTTCTCGAGGAACGGCACGACGTACGGCATGCGCTCCTGCTTGCTGCCGACCCACAGATCGAAGATGTCCCCCAGCAGGAAGAAGCGGGCGGCGTCACGCCGGACGACGTGGTCGCAAAAGCGCAGGAACAGGTGTGCGACATCCGGGCGCTCCGCGGCGAGGTGGACGTCGGATGCGAAGTAGTCGACACTCCCAGGAACACGGCCCGGAGGCACGCCCTGAGGCGTTCGGTCACTCATCGCCATCGCGGATGTCGAGTTCGCGCATCTTCTCCCAGAGATTCTTGCGGGAGATGCCGAGGATCTTGGCGGTGTTGGCGCGATGGCCGCCGCAGTGCTTGAGCACCCTGCGTATGTGCCGCGCCTCGATCTCGCGCGCCACGTCACGCAGCGTCCGCTCCACGGGGCCCTCGTCGCCCGCCTCGTCGCGCCGCGGGCGTGGCCCGTCGATGATGAGGTGTTCGGCGAGCAACTCCGCGCTGTCGCCCGACATGGCGATCGCGCGCCGCACGGAGTTTTCCAGTTCGCGCACGTTGCCGGGCCAGTCGTGGCGCACCAGCGCATCGCGCGTTTCGGCGGCCATGCTGAATGTGCGCCCCTTGCCATAGACGCCGATGAAGTGCTCCACCAGCCGCGGCACATCCGAAAGGCGATCGCGCAGCGGCGGCAGGTTGATGGGAATGACGTTGATGCGGTGGTAGAGATCCTCGCGGAACTCCCCGTCCTCCACGGCGCTGCGCAGATCGATCTTGGTGGCAACCACGACGCGCACGTCGAGCTGGATCGTCTTGACGCCGCCGAGGCGTTCCAGATTGCGCTCCTGCAACACGCGCAGCAGCTTCACCTGCGTCTCGATCGGCACGTCGTCGATGTCGTCGAGGAACAACACACCGCCGTTGGCGCGCTCGAAGCGTCCCTGCTTGGTCGCACGCGCATCGGTGAACGCGCCCTTCTCGTGGCCGAAGATCTCGTCCTCGAGCAGCGTCTGCGGAAATCCGCTGCACGACAGCACGACGAACGGCTGGTCCTTGCGCGGCGAAATGTCGTGGATCAGCTTGGCGACCTTCTCCTTGCCGGTTCCGGTTTCACCCGTGATGAGCACGTCCTCGTCGGCGTCGGAGATGGTGCGGACCAACTCGAGCAGCTTGCGCATCGCTTCCGATTCGCCGATCAGGTTCGAACGCCCGCGGTCGAACCCCACCTGCGACTCGAGCGTCTGGACCTTGTTTTCCAGCCGCCGGACGCGCGCGACGTTGTCGACCAGGCGGACGATCTCGTCGTTCATGAACGGCTTGCGCACGTAGTCGAACGCGCCGTGGCGAATCGCCTCGACGGCGGTCTCGATCGTCGCCTGACCGGTAATGACGATCACCTCCATCGACGGATCCTGCGCCTTCGCGCGCCGCAGCAGCTCGATGCCATCGAGCCCCGGCATGCGGATGTCGGTGATCAGCACCTCGAAGCGCTGCTTGCCCAGCAGTTGCGCCGCCTCGTTGCCGTCATTGGCAACCGTCACATCGTGGCCGGCATCCGTCAGTTCGTCGCGCAGGGTAATGGCGATCGTGCGCTCGTCGTCCGCCAATAAAACGTTCATTGCGGTGTGACCTTACCGGCGCCCTGCGCGCTGCGCAAGCAGGACACTCTTCCAAAAACCGCCTGAATTCCGCCTGTCTGGCGAGATTCGGACTGTCTCACGCCAATCCGGTGGTGTTCAAGAGAATCGACGCC
>CBDURV010000600.1:0-2799 GCA_965369495.1 uncultured bacterium | reverse complement strand
GAGGCGATTCACGTCGAACTCGACCAGCCTGTCGACCCCGCGAGCGCGGCGGATGTGTTCCGCCACGCTCCCGGGATCGTGCTGCACGAAAAAGACTTTCCGACGCCGCGCGATGCGGCCGGGAAGGATCATGTGCATATCGGTAGAATCCGGGCCGACCGGGCACTCGAGCCCGGGCTCGCTTTATGGTGTGTGATGGACCAACTACGGAAGGGTGCGGCTCTCAACGCAATCCAGATCGCCGAATCGGTGCTGGGTGTTGTGGCGCGCGCGTCTTGACCGGAGGAGTCGATGGACGTCAAGGACCTCAAGAAAATCGTCCAGATCATGAACGACAATGATCTGGTTGAAGTCGAGATCGAGGAGGACGGCAAACGCCTTCGGCTGCGCAAGCCGGACGCGGCGGCCGCACCCGTGGTCGCGGCATTCGCGGGTGGAATACCCGGGGGAGTGCCGGTAGCGGCACCCGTTCCGGTGGCTGCTGCTCCAGCCGCAGGGGAGGCCGCAGCCGCGGCGCCTGCCGGCGACGAGCCCGGAACTCATACGATTACCGCCCCGATGGTCGGAACGTTCTACGGCGCACCATCGCCCGATGCGGACGCCTACGTCCAGGTCGGTTCGAAGATCGGGCCGGAGTCGGTCGTCTGCATCCTCGAGGCGATGAAGGTCATGAACGAGATCAAGGCGGAATGCTCGGGCGAGATCGTGAAGATCTGCGTGCAGAACGCCGAGGCGGTCGAGTACGGCCAGCCGCTCTACATCGTCAAAACGGCGTGACCCGACAGGTAATTCGGAAGAGCCCGTGTTTCAACGCATCCTTGTAGCGAACCGGGGCGAAATCGCCCTTCGCGTCCTGCGCGCCGCGCGCGAAATGGACATCGACACCGTCGCGGTCTATTCCGAAGCGGATCGGGACGCCGCCTACCTCGATCTGGCCGACGAAAAGATATGCATCGGCCCCGGGCCGAGTGCGCAGTCGTATCTCTCGATTCCGCGCATCATCGCGGCCGCCGAGGTGACCGACGTCGATGCCGTGCACCCCGGTTACGGCTTCCTGAGCGAAAACGCCGAGTTTGCCGCGACCTGCCGCGACCACGGGATCGAGTTCATCGGACCCGACGCGGAGACCATCAGCAGTCTCGGCGACAAGGTCACGGCGCGCGATGCCGCCACCGCAGCCAAGGTCCCCGTCGTACCCGGTTCGCCCGGGCTGATCGACGCGGAGGACATGGCGGTCAAGGTGGCGGATGAGATCGGCTACCCGGTGCTGATCAAGGCGACGGCGGGCGGCGGTGGTCGCGGCATGCGCGTCGCGAGCAACAAGATCTCGCTGCGCAGCGCCTACCACCAGGCGGGTGCCGAAGCGCAGCAGGCGTTCGGCGAGGGCGGCGTCTACATCGAAAAGTACCTCGAACGGCCGCGTCACGTCGAGATCCAGATTCTCGCCGACGCGCACGGCAATGTCGTGCACCTCGGCGACCGCGAGTGCAGCGTCCAGCGTCGCCATCAAAAGCTGCTGGAAGAGGCGCCGTGCTCGGCGCTCACCGATTCGATGCGCCGCAACATGGGGCGCGCCGCGATCCGGCTGGCCAAGTCGGTCAAGTACAAGGGCGCCGGCACCGTCGAGTTCCTCTTGGCGGGCAAGGAGTTCTACTTCATCGAGGTCAACTGCCGCGTGCAGGTGGAGCATCCTGTCTCCGAGCAGATCAGCAACGTGGACATCGTGAAGGAGCAGATTCGCGTGGCCGCGGGCGAGAAGCTCTCCATGGAGCAGAAGCACATCCGCTTTGCCGGCCACTCGATGGAGTTCCGCATCAATGCCGAGGACCCCGCGAAGAACTTCCGCCCCTGTCCCGGCCTGATCACCGAGTGGCGCGCGCCGGGCGGTCCGGGCGTGCGGATGGATACCCACGTCTACGCCGGCTACCGCGTCCCGCCGACCTACGACTCGCTCATCGCCAAGCTGGTCATCACCGGCAAGGACCGCGCCTCCTGCATCGACCGCGCGGAGCGGGCTCTGGCGGAGTTCCACGTGGGGGGCATCAAGACGACGATCCCGCTCCACCAGGAAATCGTGAAAAACGCCTTTTTCCGAAAAGGCGACTACGACACCGGTTTCCTCGAAGAGTTCTTCGCCGTCTAGCTTCTAGTCGAGTCGGCGTTTCTTGACAGATCGACGCCTATTTCATTAGAACGCGAGGCTTCCCGGTCCTTCCACCCCGGGCAGGACTTCCAGGAGGCGGGCGCGCATGTCGAAATTCCTTGTTACCGGCGGAGCCGGATTCATTGGGCTCAACCTCGTCAACCAGTTGACGGGGCAGGGTGAGAAGGTCGTTATCTACGACGACTTCTCCAGCGGCAAGAAGAAGTGGACGCGCGAATTCCCCAAGGACGTCAAGGTTGTCGAAGGCAACATCTCCGACCTCAAGGAGCTCAAGAAGGCCACGCGCGGTGCCGACTATGTCGTCCATCTCGCCGGCCAGACCTCGGTGCTCAAGTCCGTCAAGGACCCGATGGCCACGCTCGAGATCAACGCGATGGGCACGCTCAATGCGCTCACCGCCGCGCGCGACGCCAAGGTCAAGCGCTTCATCTACGTCGGTTCGGCCGCGGCGTACGGCGAGAGCCCCTCGCTGCCCAAGGTCGAGACGATGAACGACACGCCCCTCAGCCCGTATGCGGTGGGGACGATCGCGGCCGAGAACCAGTGCCGCGTCTTCTTCAACACCTACGGGTTGCAGACGGTCATCCTGCGCACGTTCAACGTCTTCGGGCCCTACCAGGACGCGTCGGCGCCCT
>CBDURV010000599.1:0-2800 GCA_965369495.1 uncultured bacterium | reverse complement strand
CATCGCACGTTCAAGGACTATCGCGCCTCGCGGCCTGTCCGCGCGCGCAAAGGCGACGTGCTGCGCTTCGTTCCGACGGGGAAGTTCGATAAGAAGGGGCAGGCCCTGCTCGAGCAGACGATCGCGTTTTCGTCGATCTGGTTCGATCTGCCGGTGGATGTCACCAAGGCGCAGGCGCTGCCCAAGAAGGGCTGGCAGCGTCTGAATGGCGACCAGCGGCAGGTGCGCACGCCCTGGTTCCTCCAGCACCTCCTGCCTCCGTTCCGGAAGGACGACGCCGTCTGCGTGAGCGCCATCACGATGGTGGACCTCTATCCGGACGAGAAGTGGAACTTCGTCTTCGGCGAGGCGTCGCTGCGCGGTCGCGTGGGGGTCTGGTCGTTCGCGCGCTTGTCGCACGGCACGCCGGAGGTCGCGCTGCGCCGCTGCTGCAAGCTGGTCGTGCACGAGATCGGCCACATGTTCGGGCTGCACCACTGCGTCGTCTACGAGTGCGACATGAACGGCTCAAACCATCTGCCGGAACTCGACAGCCAGCCGCTGCATCTCTGCCCCCGCTGCCTGCGCAAGTTGGTGTGGAACCGCGGGTGGAAGCGCGCGGCGGTGATGGAGCGCTACCGCAAGCTGGGTGTCTTCTACGAGAAGTACCGGCTCGCGCCGGAGGCGAAGTGGATCAAGCGTCGCCTCGCCAGTCTCAGCGCGGCCAACCCGCTTTCGAAAACTTCCCGTTCCGGCTGATCACGTCGCCGTCCACCTTGACGACGCCGCCTTGGCGCAGGTCGCAGATCATGTCCCAGTGTAGGGCGCTCTTGTTGGTGCCGCCCGATTCGGGATAGGCCGCGCCCAGCGCCGCGTGGAACGTCCCGCCGATCTTCTCGTCGAACAAGATGTTGCGCGTGTGCTGCTGAATACCGTAGTTGGTGCCCAGCGCCAGTTCGCCGAGGATGCGCGCGCCCTTGTCCTGGTCGATCATTTGGAAGAGGAACTCCTCGCCGCTGGTGGCGGTCGCATCCACCACCTTGCCCGCCTCGAAGACGAGACGGATGTCGTTCACCTCGCGACCGCCGTAGACGGCCGGGAAGCGGTACTGGATAACGCCCTCGGTCGCGTCCTCGATCGGGCCCGTGAAGACCTCGCCGTCGGGGAAGTTGTACTTGCCGTCGCAGTTGATCCACTTCCGGCCCTTGATGCCGAAGCGGATGTCGGTGCCGTCGGGCGTGGTGATGTGCATCTCCTTGCCCTTGTCGAGGCGGTCGGCCAGGCGCTGCTGCTGCTCGCCGAGTTTCTTCCACTCCTTGACGGGATCGCGCTTGTCGAGCTTGCCGCCGCGGTAGACGAACTCCTCGTAGTCGGGCAGCGACATGTGCGCGTCCTGCGCGTGCGCCTGGGTCGGGAAGAGCGTGCCCGTCCAGCGCAGACGCTTCGGATCGGACTCCGGCAGCGCGCTGCGCTTCATGTGCAACGCCATGATGCTGCGGCTGCCCTTGGCGAGCAGCGACTGGCGCTGCGGGTCGGTGTGGCTGAGCGACTTGGTGTTTTCCTCAGACCAGATCTTGATCGCCACGTCCGCCTTCTGCGACGCCATCTTGTCGAGCGGCCCGCAGTGGAGCAGCTGTTCGTCGCTGCCCTCCGTCAGCAGCATGCGGCGACACTCGTCCGGCACGAGGCGCACCCACGGGTGGCCGCCCGCGCGCAGGACCTCGCGATAGATGGCGGTCACCAGCGGCGTTGCGAGCGGCGGCGCTCCGATCGTCACCACCTCGCCCGGCTTGATGGCGACGGAGTATTCGACGAGGACGCGGGCGAGTTTTTCGAGGCGGGGGTCAATCATCGGCGCACTACTCCGTGGGAACGGGCAACTGAATCGGCGAGACGGCGTCCGGCAGGAGTATGCCTGCGGCGGCGAGGGCGGAATAGTCGGGCACGCGCGCGCTGATGGCGGGCAACAGGATCGAAACTCGCTGCGCGCGAGGCAGCGCCATCGCACCGAAGATCGACTCCGCTCCGCCCGCGTCGATGAGCTCCTGGTGGTACTTCATCGACTTCTCCGGATAGGCGGCGGCGAACGTGCGGGTGGCGTTGATGCGCACCACGGTCATGTCGAAGAAACGACCGCGATCGGCGAGGTCCCGCACGAGCGAGAGCCGCTCGTTGATCCTCATCCTCTTTTCGGGATCCGTTTCCGCCCGCTCCGCGCGCACCAGATCGACGAACTGGATCATCACGCCGCGGAAGTAGAACTCGCGGTCGAGGGGGTGCCAACCCTTGTGCTTGCGCCCGTCGAAATCGACGGCTTCGATCGGGTCGAGGCCGGCCCACATGCGCGCGTTGGCGAGCACGGTTCCGAGGTAGGGGTGCTCCAGCGGGGACATGCGGGCGAGGATGCGCGTCGTGTCCTTGTCGCGCAGGAGCGCGAGTCCGAGCAGCGTCTGGCCGCCCGGCGTCCCGGGGCCGTTGTCGTTGATGTCGGGCCGCATGTCCGCCTTGGCTTCGATGAACGTGTCGCGAATCGTGCCGCGATAGCGATCGAGAAGCTCTTGTCCGACGCCGAAGATGCGGTTGTACATGAGCAGCGTCACGCCCGCGTAGACGCGCCCGTTGAGATCGCCCGCCGAGAGGAACTTCTCCACGGTCGGCCCCATGCCGGTCCAGTTCGGGTAGTAGCGCTGCGCGTAGGAGAAATGATCGCGGTAGAACGCGCCCTGCCGGTTGAGGTCGTCGAACTCGGCGAACGCCGCCTCGTCGCCCCGCGTGGCGAGCCACATCGCGATCGATGCGCGTGCGAGGTACCAGTTGTGGT
>CBDURV010000598.1:0-2817 GCA_965369495.1 uncultured bacterium | reverse complement strand
TCGTAGGGGCACGGCGGGAACTCGCCCAGCCGGTCCCAGCCGACGCACGGCACGCAGGCGAAGTCCTTGCGGTGGCCGATGTGTTCCGGACCCGGCGGCGCGAAGCGCTCCATCATTCCCGGCCCCCAGAGAGAGAGCGTCCTGCAACCCATGGCGGCGCCCATGTAGACCACTCCCCCATCGCACGCCACCAGCAGGCGGCAACGCGCCAGCACGCCCAGCGAAACCGGCAGGTCCCCTTGCGCGACAAGATCAACGACGCGCGGTTCGGGGCCCAGCAGCCCCAGGACCTCGTCGGTGTCGGGACGATCGCCCGGCGCGCCGACGAGAACAATCCGCGTGGCCGCGTCGGCGCCGAGGATCATGCGAATCAGTTCGGCCCACTCCGACATGACCCAGCGATGGTGCGGCTTGAGCACGCCCGCCGCGAGCGCGACGAGATCCTCGTCCGCCGGATCGAGTCCGTTTTTTTGCAGCAGCTCGTCCGCTTCCCGTTGCACCTCCTCCGCCAGGTCGAACTGGAGCATCCCCGCTTCCGATGCCTCGGGCACGACCCCCACCACCTTGAGCTGGCGCAGCGCGTTGTTGGTGTCGAACTGCTTGTCGTTGAGGTAGGCGACGAGGTTGGTGTAGAGCCGACGCCGCGAATTGGTGTCGAACCCGACACGCAACGGACAGCGCGTCAGATAGGCGACGACGGAGCTCACGCGGCGAAACGGCTCGAGGTCGAAGACCGCGTCGAATCCCGACTTGCGAAGCCGCCGCAGCGTGGAGCGCAGATCGCTCAACGCATCGATGGCGAACGTCTCGTCCTGATAGGGCAGCAGCGACAGCGACCGGATGTTCTTGCGCATGCAGCCCACCGTGATCCGCGCTTCTGGGTACGCCCGCCGCAGCGCGCGCAGGAAGGGCACGGCCATCAGGCCATCTCCCAGTCCGCCGGGGCGAATGACGAGGATACGGCCGTCGGGCGGGATGCGGGCCGGTTCCGCGACTGGCGGTTCCCGGCGCCAGCGCGCGGCGATACTGCACAGCCAGAAGAGGACGCGGAACGCCGTCTTGTCGAGAAAGATGAGAAGTTTTCGACTCACGACTGGTGGCTCACAGGGCTCATCGGACCATGCTGAACTGACCGCGATAGCGCGCGCGCACCGATTCGATCTCGGATCGCGTGCGCTTCTCGTCCCAGCCCCGCTCGTGAGCGAGGATCGCGGCGCACGCTTCGATCACCTCCGGAGCGGGCTCAGCACCGGTGCCAAGTTCGGTGCGCCGCATGATCACATCGGCGAGCGTGAGCGCCATCTCTTCGCGAATCGCGTGCAGGATCTCCCCGCGCAACGTCGGCGTGCCCGGAAGCGTCTCGGCCCACTCCTCGCCCTCGCGCGCATAGCGAAGAACGGATTGGTACTGCGAGCCGTGGTTGTGCGCCAGGGCGCGCATGACGTCCGCATCGAACTCGGGTGCATGCTCGCGCGCGATCGACGCCGCGAACTCCTCGAACGGCCCCGTGTCCCCGCCGTGGATCGGCGTCTCCGCCGTCTGCGAGGGGCCTGCCGAACGTCCAAGGCCGGTCAGCGCCAGATCCACGGCGCGCGCGGCCATCCCTCGTGCGGTCGTGGCGCGCACGCCCACGAGAGTGATCAACCCGTCGACGCCATCCGCGGCGCGGTGATCGATCAAGATCGACCGCTTGCCGAAACGCAGGTCCTTCTTGCCGGGTTGGTTTTCACCGAACAGGGTCAGCCCCGCATAGACCATCGAGATCTCGTCGGTGCTGAGCTCGAACGCGGGGTAGGCGAGGTTGAGATCGTCCACGAACGACTGCAGCTCCTCCTCCCCCACCTCGAATTCGTCGGGTGCTCCCTGGTGCACGACGTGCCAAACGCCGAACAGGGTGTAGTCGCGCCACGGCACCGCGAACACATGGCGTCCCTTGCGGCTCACGATCGCGTCGGGGTCGGACGTCGGCACCTTGCAGGCGAGCGCGCAATCCCCGGTGCGGCGGCCTCGCACGACGAAGCCGGTGTCGCGAGAGAAGGCGGGAGCCTGCGCCAGAGGCGGCCCGTTCCCGTCCGTGAGCAATCGTGCGGCCCAGGGGCCAGCCGCGTTGAGCACCATCCTGGCGCGGATTTCGAGTTCGTCCCCGCCCTCGCGGTCGAGGGCAACGACACCCCGGACGCGGTCGCCATCACGCAGGAACGAACGCGCCTCGACGTGGTTGGCCACCTCCGCGCCGGCCAGCGCCGCCGACTGCAGAAAGGCGAGGGCGAGGCGCGGCGGATTGCGGAACTGCGCGTCGTAGAAAAGACCCGCACCAGTCAAACCAACCGGGTCGAGGCCCGGGTAGGACTCCAGGCACTCCGCGCGCGAAAGCAGGCGCCCGCGCGGGATGCGTCGATCCGCGTCGTGGATGCCGCGGTTGCGGTCGAAGGCGACGAGATCGTAGAGCGCCATGCCGGCGCCCAGGACCGCGCGCCCGTCCATCCCGCGCCCGTACGTGGGCATGACGATCGGGATCGGCTCGATCATATGGGGGGCGATGCGCAGCAGGGCCGAGCGTTCGCGAGCCGACTCGCGCACGCGCGGAATGTCGAGGTGCTGCAGGTAGCGGATGCCGCCGTGCACCATCTTGAGATGGTTGGCGGACGTCGCCGCGCAGAAGTCGTCGCGCTCGATCAGCGCGACAGCGAGGCCGCGCGAGGCTGCGTCCCACGCGGCGCAGCAGCCGAACGCGCCGCGACCGATCACGAGGAGATCGAACTCCCGGCCGGTCATTTGCGAGAGATTACGCTGCACGTCCGTTTCCTCCGCCGCGAG
>CBDURV010000597.1:0-2829 GCA_965369495.1 uncultured bacterium | reverse complement strand
TGCGGCCGAGCGCGTCGCGCACCTTGGTGTCGTTCTTGAATTTGCCGAGCGCGTCTACCGTGGCCTTGCGCACCTTGGGGTCCGGTTCCGTCAGGAGAGTGAGCAACGCGTCGCGCGAAGCGTCGCCGCCGCTGCGACCGAGCGCCCCCGCGATTTCCGCGCGCACGCCCCAGAACGGATCCTTGCCCATGGCGCGAATCAGCTCGAGGCGTTCGGCGCGGCGCTTGATGCCGCCGAAGTGCGCGGCGGCGCGGATACGGGCAATCGGATCGGGGTCGCGCGCGAGTTGCGCCTTCCACCAGTCGTTCGCCTTGTGCTCCTTGAGTTCCATGAGTACCGAGTAGGCGGGATCGATGCGCACAAGATCGGGTCGCGCGGCCAAGGGCAGGGTGATGCTCTCGTCTTTGCGGTTCACATCGTGGTCGAGTCCGAGCATCGTGCCCTGGACCTCGTACTCGAGGCGCAGCGGGAAGTGGAACGGATCGCCCTTCTGCGTCTGCCGAATTCGAATCTCCATGACCTTCTTCGCCGCGTTCCAACGATGGCGCACCTCGACGACGGGACTGCCGGGCCGGCCCGTCCAGTCGTGGAAGTAACGTTCGAGACTGCGCCCGGTCGCCTCTTCGAAGGCGATGCGCAGGTCGTCGGTTTCGACGCTCTGGCCGCTGTGCTTGGTGACGTAGTGGCGAACGCAGCGCCACCAGTCCTCCTCGCCCAACTGGCACCGCAGCATGTGCAGCACCCAGGCGCCCTTCGGATAGGCGCGACCGTCGAACTGCTGGGCGGGGCGCTGGTAGTGGCGCCAGACGATCGGCTTGTCCTTGCCGCCGTTGCGCGCGCCCTTCGCCTTGTCGAACATGTTGTAGCGGAAGTGGTCGTCGCCCTTGTTGTGCTCCGACCAGAGCGCCTCGAAGTAGGTGGCAAAACCCTCGTTGAGCCATGCGTGCGCCCAATCCTTGCAGGTGAGCAGATCGCCGAACCACTGGTGCGCGAGTTCGTGGGCGACGAGGCCATCGCTGGAGTAGTCGCGTTGCGCGCGTTCGTCGTGCAGCGTGCGTTCGTTGAGTGTCGTGGCGCCGGTGTTCTCCATGCCGCCCCAACTGAACTGCTCGACCACGACCTGCGCGTACTTGTGCCACGGGTAGTCCACGCCGATGCGATCGCTGAAGAAATCCATCATGCGCTTCGTGTTGCCGAACGAACGCATCGCATCCGCCTTGCGATGAGGCGGCACCCAGTAGCTCAACTCCTTGCCGCGCCACTCCTCCTTGAGAATCGCGAAGTTGCCCACGACCAGCGTGATGAGATAGGGGACGTGGGGCTTTTCCTGCTTCCAGTGGACGACCTTCAGCCCCTCTGCCTCCCCCTCGAAGAGTTTGCGTCCGTTGGAGAGCACGTCGTACTTCGGGTCGCAGACGATCTTCAACTCTGACGTGAGGCGCTCGTTGGGCTGGTCGGTGATCGGAATCCAGTGCCGCGTCTCGATCATTTCGCCCTGTGTCCAGGCCTGGTGCGGCACCTTCGGCTCGGCCTCGGACGGCTTGAAAAAGTAGAGTCCCTTTGCCGGCTTGTGGACCGAATAGCGGATGTGCAAAGCGAAGGTCTCCCCGCGCTCCAGCTTGCGAGGCAGATCGATCTGGAGCTCTTCGCCCGTATTCGCGAACTTGAGCGTCTTGGGCTGGCCCGGGCCCTGGCCCGCGCCACGCAGCGTGATGTCCTTGACTTGCAGGTCGACCGCGTTGAGCCGAACCGTGCGAATCGCGCGCAGCGCCTGCATGTCGAGCGTCGCGCTGCCCGAAAACGTCTGCTCGACCAGATCGATGCGGCCGGCGAGGCGCAGATGGATCACGTCCACCGGGCGGTCCGCCGCGAAATGCTGGGCGTGGGTCGCCGCCGCGAACAGGAACAAGACGGCGATAGCTATGGATGCGCGCTGCATGCGCAGATCCTACTTCTTCTTGCCGAAGTGCTGTTCGAAGCGCTCCATATCGTCCACACCGAGGTAGTTGCCCAGATCCAGCAGGAAGCGCTCGATCATCCGTTGGCCGAACCAGACGTTGACGATCTGCATCACGGAGCGGCCCTTGAGATGCTTATGCGGGGCGTTCGCGAAACGCTCCGCCGCGTCGTCGTCGGAGGTCACGGCCACCAGCATCGCGCGAAGATGCTGCGGCAGGTCGGAGTACTCGGGGTAGCGGGGCACGGCTCACTTCGCGAGCGGCACGCGCACGGAGACGACGCCGCGCAGATCCTTCGGACGGAATCCGGTCGCGCGGTCGTCGGGATAGTGCTCGGCCAACGCCGCCTTCACGCCGTCCGATAGCTCCTCCTTTGGGCCGTGGCAGACGGTGCAGAGATTGGCGAGATAGAGCGGGCGAATGAAGCGGTACTCGCGCGTGCCATCGGCGGCGGTGACGATCTCACCCTCGCCGGCCGGATTCACATCCTTGCGGGTGGGCTCTGCCTCCATCCACGCACGCTCGTACGCGTCCGGTTTGTTCTTCGGATTGCGATAGCGCAGCGCGGTGCGATGAATGTCCACACCGTGCTTGGCGCGAATCTTCCTGCTCAGGTCCTGCGCCACGTCGGAGCAGACGGCGAAGACGAGTTCCGGCTGCGCTTCGTTCTTCCGCAGTTCATTGGTCAGGCGCGTGACAAGCGTGCCAAGCAGTGCGCCGGACGCCTCGAGTGCCTTGTCGTGCGCCTCTTCCTCGTTCGCGGCGACGTAGTCGAGGGTCTCCGGGGGTGCGGGCGTTTCCGACTTTTCGGAGCAGGCAACAACGGGGAGCAGGAGGAGCAGTGCGAAGCGCGTCATCGCGCCGAGCCTAC
>CBDURV010000596.1:0-2837 GCA_965369495.1 uncultured bacterium | reverse complement strand
TCTAGCCGCCGCGGTCCGGCTCCCATTTTTGCGCGCTGGCTCGGCTGCGGCGCTTGTTGAGCTTCTTGAGTTGTGCCGCGGCGCGGGCGTTGCCGCGGTCGGCCAGGGTTTGCAGGGCGGAGACGGTGGCTTCGTCCCAGAGGATTGAATAGGTGCTGATCGCTGCCATCGCGGGCGAAAGCAGCTTCGTCTCGCGTCCGGCCAGGCTCTCCTCCAGCACGCGGCGCGGCACTTCGAGGATCGTCTCGTAACCGCCCACGTCGAGGTTGCGGCGCTTCATCTGGTCGATCGCGCGGATCGAGAGAATGCGGGCCGTGTCATCGGTGAGGCCGAGCAGCAGATTGTGCACTTCGGGCAGCGACTCCTCGGTCGCCGCCTCGCCCAACAGCCGGTAGGCGCTCTCGTTGTCCGGTTGGCGCACGATCAATTCGCGCGCGGCCTCGAACGCGACATCCGGGGCGAGCTTCGCGAACGTATCCCAATGGCGCGCGGCGCGCAGATCCGCATCGAGTATGCGTTTGCGCATGCGCTGGGCGGCGGCGGGGCTGCGCGCTCCTTCCGCGAAGGCGCGATCGACCTCCTGGGATCGGTTGCGGCTGGTGGCCAGCGACTCCAGCCAGGCGTGATCCTCGTCCGATCCGTATTGCGCGACGAGGCTCATGAATCCGACACCCTGCCAGCGCGAGCCCGCCTTGTCCTTGAGTTCCATCTGGGCGCGCTTGCGGGCGGCGGCCCCGATGCCTTCGACGGGCGAATCGTGGAGCGCGTCGTAGAACTTCTTGCCGATCCACGGGCCGTACAGGGCGAGCGACTCGTCGCCCATGAGGCTCACGAGGCGCCGGTCCGCCTCGGGGCTGGCCGCCACGACCAACTCCAGCAACGCGCGGTAGAAATCGTTCCAGTTCTTATCCGCGCGCGCCGTGGCCAGCGCGGCATCGATTTCCGCCATCGGCCGCGGAACCACAGGCTCGCTTCCGAGAAAAATCGTCGAGCGTTTCCGGGAGGCCGCAGCTTCTTGGCGGGGCGGCTGGATGCGGGGCGCCTCGGGTTCCGGCCGCTGCTCGGCCTGCGGACGTGTTTCCGTGCGCCGCTCGGTTTGGTGCGCACCCTCGTGAAACGCCACCCAACCCAATGCGAACCCAATCAGCACGCCGGCAATCAATCCTCGAATCATCATGTCAATGTAGCAACGCGTAGCATGGAGGGATGCGCCTTCTCGTGATGACCCTGCTGCTCGCCGCGACCGCGGGCGCCAGCGACCCCGCCATGTTCTTCTTCGTGCGCGTCAACGACCACGGCGCGGAGGAGTGGTACCGCATGCTCGACGGCGCGACGGTCATGCGCGTGCCGCGCGGCGAGTACGCGCGGCGCCCCTACGAGGGCAAGATCACGACGCAGGATCCCAAGCCGGTTTTCGTGGAGTCGTTCTTCGTCGACCGCACCGAGGTGACCAATGCGCAGTTCGCGCGCTTTTTGAACTCCGTGCCCAAGGCGGCCGTACATCAGCGTCCGCGCGTGCCGGGGCTGGAGCGCATCAAGAATCGCTGGCAAGCCACGCCCGGCATGGAGGCGCATCCGGTGACCGCGTGTACCGGCGAGGGCGCAGCGGCCTTCGCGCGCTGGGTCGGAGGCTCGCTGCCGACGACGCCGCAGTGGGAAAAGGCGGCGGGCGGTGTCGAGGGGCGACTGTGGCCGTGGGGCAGCGAGAGGCCCGATTCAACTCGGGCGAATTTTGGGGGGTCCGGGGGAGTTTTGCCGGTCGGGTCATTTCCCGTCGGCGCCTCGCCCTACGGCTGCGTTGATATGGCCGGCAATGCCACCGAGCGCACGATCATGCAGGGGCGCGCGGGGGCCGTTGTGATCAAGGGCGGGTCGTGGGTTACGCCGCACACGCTCAATCTGCGCGTGCTGGACATGTGCGTGCAGGACATGGGCGTGGCCGATCGCTCGGTCGGGTTCCGCTGTGTCATGGCCGATCCCACGCCGAAGCGCGCCGTGCGCAAGCGGGGCAAGACGGCGACGCTGCGCTACGCCAAGTCGTGGGACGCCGCCATCGCCGAGGCGACCAAGCGGCGCGTGCCGATTTTTCTTTCGTTGCAGTACGACACCTGCGGCCAGTGCGACCGCACGCGCGCGCAGCTGTTTCGCGACGCGCGTTTCATTGCCTTCTGCAACCGGCACATGGTTGTCGCCGTTGGCCACAAGTCGGGCGACGCCGTGGACGATCCGCACCTCGAACACGATGACGGTGGCTGCTCGCTCTACCCGGGACTCAAGTGCTACGAGCACCACGCCGTTTTCACGAAGGCGATTTCGGCGGTGGGTCGCTTCACCGTGTCGCCCGGCAACTTCGTGCTCGACCCGACCGGCACGAAGATCCTGGTGCGCGAGCGCGCGCTGCCCAAGTGGGGCTGGGCCGTCGATGCATACCTGACACGCTTCGAAGAGGCGCGTAAGCTATGCGCGGATGAGCGCTGAGCAGGCTGACGCGGTTCCCGTACTGCGCCTCGCGGGCGTCACCAAGACCTACTACCTCGGCGAGGTCGAGGTGCCCGTGCTGCGCGGCGTCGATCTGGAGGTCCACGAGGGTGAACTGACCGTCGTGTTGGGCCCCTCGGGATCCGGCAAGACGACGCTGCTCAACGTCATGGGGGCGCTCGATCGACCGACCACCGGACGCGTGGAATTCGACGGACGCGATCTGAGCGAGTTCACCGATCGGCAACTGACCGAGTTCCGGCGACACGAATTGGGCTTCGTCTTCCAGCTCTACAACCTGGTGCCGACCCTGACCGCGCAGGAGAACGTGGAGGTGGCGACGGAGGGGCTCGACAACG
>CBDURV010000595.1:0-2839 GCA_965369495.1 uncultured bacterium | reverse complement strand
AGCGATGTGGGCAGCACTTAGGCTGCGGTTGCTCGAAGCGCGACGACGCGGCGGAGCCTGGCTGGTCGGCGCGGCGCTGCTGCTCGTGTTCGGCGTCGCGCTGTTCGGCGGCGAAACGGTGGACGGCCGCTACGGACTGGCGACCGACATCGCGGTCACGCTCGCCTACATCGCCGCCATTTTCATTGGCGCCTTTCCGCTCTCGATCGATCGCGAACGCAAGCGCTCCTACCTGCCGAGCGCATCCCCCGTCTCGCCGTTTGGCTGGGCAATGGGCAACGCGCTCGCCGCCGCCATCGTCGCCGGCGGCGTCTGCTTTTCGCTCTATGCGGCAGCGGGCATCGGCGCCAGCGCGCGCGGGGGCATCGAGACGTGGTCGATGACGAGCATCGGTCGCCAAGGCGTCTACTGGCTGCGACCGGGCCCGCCGCAGCGCATCCAGGTGCCGGCGGGGACGCGCGCCATGCGCCTCAGCGCGCGCAGCTTCCTCACGGCGGAAGACAAGATCGGCACGCCCGAAGGCGCGACGCTCGGCATTTCCGGCAAGCCCTACCCGATCTTCGATGCCCGCCCCATCACGGTGCCGGTGCAGGTCGGATCGCGCGCGAACAGCGACGGCGAGCAGGAGCACTTCGTCCTGATCCGCAATCGCAGCCCGGAATTCGCGGTCGGCATCGACATCGGAAGCGTGCGCGCCCTGACGGAGTCACGCTCGTTTCTGGCCAACTCCCTGCTGACCGGTCTTTGGGCCGCGTTGGGGGCCGGGGTTTTGGCCAGCCTCGGCACCGCTGCGGGCGCGCATCTGGGAGCGCCCATCGCCGCGCTCGCGCTCACGCTGTTGTTGCTGCTCGCGTCGCTCAAGGGCTTCGTGCTGGAAATCATCGAACACGAAGGCGCGCTCAAGCGGTCGGCCGACACGGTCGTCGTACACGGCGACCACACGCACGGCGGCGGCGGTTTCAGCGACCATCCCATGCGCGCGCAGGTAAAACGCGTGTTCGCCTGGACACTCGGCTTCCTGCCCAATGTGAGCGAGTTCGACCGCGCCGGCGAAGCGGCGACCGGGCGCTGGATCGGAACGCGCCCCATCTACCCAACCAGCCTGGCACTGCTCGTCGCACTACTCATCGGCGCGGCGATCGGCGGACTCGGAGTTATCTGGAGGCGCACGCCATGAAGCGCGCCATCGCGCTCGCGTTGATGCTGCTGGTCGCCGCCTACGTGATTGGACAACGGCTGCGCGACGACGCGCCGCCCGCGCCCGAGGCGAGCCGCATCGGCGTTGGTCCGCTCGTCGGCGGCGTGCTCACCGGTGCGTTCAGGCCGCTGCTCATGAACTACCTCTACCTGCGCGCGGACATCCTCGCGGGGCAGGGGCGCTACGACGAGGAGGTCACGCTCTTCAAGACGATGGTGCAGCTCTACCCGCACAACGAGAGCGCGCGCGCCTTCATCGGCTGGTGGCTCGCGTTCAACGCCAAGAGCGAGGCGCCCGATCCCGCACTCGGCTGGCGCTGGGCGGAGCCGGGGCTCGACATCTTGTTCGAACTGCCCGATGAGCGCGCGACGCTCTCCCGTTGGTTCCTCTTGCAGTGCGGCCACAACGCGATCGCCGCGCAGCGCTATGCGGGCAAGGACTGGGCGGAGGAGGTCTTTTTCCGCGACCGTGCACGCCGCTGGGGCGAGCGCCACTACGGCGCCATCCATCCGCGCTTCGATCTCGGGCTGCTGGCGCTCGGAGAACCCGACGGATTCAAGCAACAATCCGCGCAGGTCCGGCTTCTGGTCACCGGTCTCATCGACGACTGGATGCGCGCCGGGGCGAGTCCCAAACTCGACCCGGCCCTGCGCGGACTGGAGTGGTATGCCGACGTATTCAAGGGCCTTCCGGATCTGGCGGCCGCTGCGCGCGCGGAGGCCGCGCGGCTCAAGGCGGTCGCCGATGGCACATTCGAAGTAGCGCGCTTTCCCAACGCCGACATCAACGACGCCAACGGGCTGTGGGCGCTCGGTATGCACCAGCGCGATCTCAAGCGCCTGCGCACAGCGCTGGCCGTTTTCGGGCAGTTGGACGAGGAGCAGTCGTTTCGAGCCGAGCAGCAGAGTATTCAGCGCTGGATCGAATGGATCGAAGCGGGCCAGCAGCGCGCCCGCCCCCCGATGCCGTTCGACCGATAGACCCGCCTGCTACCGTGCGCGCATGAAAATTCGCATCGAATACTGCGCCGCCTGAAACTACGAACCCGCCGCCGTCGGTCTGACGGACGCACTCGCCAAGGCGCTCAAACAGAACATGTCCGAAATCGCGATTGCCCCGTACGACGATGGTCGCTTCGAAGTAATCGTGGATGGCGACACGCTCTACTCCAAACTGGAAACCGGCGACTTCCCCGACGACGAAACCATCGTCGCCATGGTGAAGAAGCGGACGTCACCGAGAGAGTAGTCTGGCGCGTATATGTGTCTTGGCGACAACGGGTTACGGCGGTGAGTTGCACTTCTGGGTGTGCACTTTCGGCATCCGGGACGCAACCGTGATGGAGAACCGCCTAGCATCGTTGTAGATATGCAAAACGGTCGGAACTGGGTCACGGCGCTGGTTGTTCTTGCCGCCATCACGACCGGTCTCGCGCGACGCGTTCGCAGCGACGCGGTAGCGCCGGCACCGGCCCGACACCAACCGAGCGAGCCTGCCCCTGCGACCGCGGCGCGACTCACCGAAACGCGTCAACCGCGAGGGGCCCAGACCAGCGCTCCGCCGCAGGCGCTCGCGGCCGAGCCGATGTGCCGCATCTCCACCCTTTGCAGGGTGGCGGTCGAGTTGGCAGGTGTCGAGCAA